>JANTGS010000005.1 GCA_024762795.1 Flavobacteriaceae bacterium
ATAACTTTAAATATAAATTTTGATTAGATAAAAATTATTGTAAATTTAAACGATAAAGATAATATAAATACCAATTAAACGCTTATGCCGATTCCATTATTTAACACGGTAGTTTCGTGGATGCTAAAAAAAAGAAAGTATCAGATCGATATGTTTATTGACAACCCTGTAGACGTGCAAAATGAAGTTTTGTACAGTCTGCTCAATAAAGCCAGATATACAGAGATAGGGAAAAAGTATAAATTTAAATCGATTAAGGATTATAATTCATTTAGAAATAATGTTCCGATAAAAAAGTATGAGAGTATAGAGCCTATGATAGAAAGAGCCCGTAAAGGAGAAGAAAATATCTTCTGGCCCACCAAAATCAAATGGTTTGCGAAATCAAGCGGAACTACCAATTCTAAGAGTAAGTTTATTCCTGTGAGTGACGAGGCTTTGGAAGACTGCCATATGAAAGGAGGTAAAGATATGCTTTGTTTGTATATCAATAACAATGAAAATACCGAGATGTTTAAAGGAAAAGCATTGGGCCTGGGCGGTAGCCATTCAGTACATGAAGATAGTAAAACTTATTACGGTGATCTTTCGGCCATTCTTATTGATAATATGCCTTTTTGGGCAGATCTTACCTCTGCCATGAGTCAGAAAACCGCTCTGATGAGCGAATGGGAGGCCAAGATGGATGCCATCATCAGTGAAACACTGGATGAAGATATTACGAGTCTGGCCGGTGTACCTTCCTGGATGCTCGTTTTGTTAAACAGAATACTGGAAAAGACCGGTAAGAAGAATATTCTTGAAGTATGGCCAAACCTGGAAGTGTTCTTCCACGGAGGTGTAAATTTTAATCCCTACAGAGAGCAGTATAAAAAGCTGATACCCAGTGACAAATTCAAGTATTATGAAACTTATAATGCTTCTGAAGGATTTTTTGCTATTCAGGACAGGAACAATTCTAATGAACTGCTCCTGATGCTGGATTATGGTATTTTTTATGAATTTATTCCTATGGACCGGTATCAGGAGGAAGATTCAGAAGCCATCTCCTTAAAAGATGTGGAACTCGATAAAAACTATGCTATTGTGATTACGACTAACTCAGGTTTATGGAGGTACTTGATTGGAGATACGGTAAAGTTTACAAGTCTGGATCCATACAGGATCAGAATTACAGGAAGAACCAAGCATTTTATCAATGTTTTTGGAGAAGAATTGATTGTGGACAATGCAGAAGAAGCATTAAAAAAAGCCTGTGAAAAAACCGGAAGTGAAATTCTGGAATATACGGTTGCTCCTGTGTTTATGAAAGGAAAAAAGAATGGAGCACATGAGTGGGTTATAGAATTTAGCAATCCGCCGGAGAATCAGGAAGATTTTACAAAAATCCTCGATGAAGCATTAAAAAATATAAATTCGGACTATGAGGCCAAACGATATAATGATATGACCCTTTCCATACCAAAAGTTCACAAAGCAAGAACGGGTCTTTTTTACGATTGGCTTAAAAAGAAAAATAAACTCGGCGGACAACATAAAGTGCCAAGAATGAGTAATTCACGTGATTTTCTTGAAGAATTGCTGGAGATGTGAGAATGATTTAAAATTCAAAATTTAATATTTGAAATCTGAACAGAATAACAACAAACTCAAAACAAAAAACAGTTATTTCAGCAATACATCATTTTTACCGCAGCAAAATACTACTTTTCTCTTTCTATCACATAATTTACCATAGTGATCAAAGATCTTTTATAGGGGGAATCCTGATAATCTTTAAGGATCTTTAGGGCTTTATGCTGATATTCTTTCATTTTTTCTATGGTATATTCAATGCCTCCGTGTTGTTTTACAAAAGCGATCACTTCTTTAACCCTTTTTTTATCCTTGTTATGATTTTTCACCGAATTGATCAGCCATTTTCGGTCCTTTTTTGACACATGATTCAGGGTGTAGATCAGGGGCAGGGTCATTTTTTGTTCCTTGATATCTATTCCGGTGGGTTTCCCGATCTTATCATCGGTATAATCAAACAGGTCATCTTTGATCTGGAAAGCAATTCCGATCAATTCACCAAAAAGTCGCATTTTTTCAACTTCTCTGGCTTCGGAATTTACCGAAGCAGCTCCAATGGCAGTACAGGCAGCGATAAGTGTGGCTGTTTTTTTCTTGATGATATCAAAATATACTTCTTCAGTAATATTGAGCTGGCGGGCTTTTTCTATCTGCAGAAGCTCCCCTTCACTCATTTCTCTTACGGCTACGGAAATATGTTTCAGGATATCAAAATCGTCATTGTCAATAGATAAAAGCAGTCCTTTGGAAAGTAGGTAATCCCCAACCAAGACTGCAATCTTATTCTTCCACAGAGCATTCAGTGAAAAGAAACCCCTGCGGCGGTTACTATCATCCACCACATCATCGTGAACCAGGGTAGCGGTATGGATTAGTTCAATAATGGCGGCCCCACGGTAAGTTCGCTCTTTGAAATCGCCGTTGGAAACCATTTTGGCCACGAGAAAAACAAACATCGGACGCATTTGTTTCCCTTTTCGTCTTACGATATAATGTGTAATCCGGTTTAATAAAGGAACACTGGAAACCATGGAAGCTTTAAACTTTTGTTCAAAGAATTCCATCTCATTCAGGATAGGTTCTTTTATTTGTTCTACTGTTTTCAAGGGGTATCTGCAAATTTGATGCTAATGTAATAAAATAGGTGGAATTTTGAAGTAGGTAATTTAGATTTCTAAATTTATGCGCTTAGGCTTTACACTATATAATGATTTAATGCTTTAAAGCTGAAATACTTTAATTTTATATCAAAAATTCCTCTTTTATCAGACCCTCAATCTCAGATTTATTTTAACCACTATGAGCAAGAAGGTTTTGTACGAAATAGATATAAAAACAAGCTGAAATATTAAATATTAAATATTGAATTTTAAATTATCTTCTACCTTCCGCCTTCTGCCTTCCGCCTTTTATCTCACCCCTTCTTTTGCATCTTTGCCCAGGAATCTCTTAATGGAACGGTTCGGTTGAAAACCAGATTTTCTACAGTGGAGTCATCATCAATATTGAAATAACCCAGGCGCTGGAACTGGAATCGATCACCGGTTTTTGCGGTCTTTAAGCTCGGTTCCACAAAGGTATTTTTGTTGATCTTTAATGAATCCGGATTGATAAAGTCTTTAAAATCCACATCCTTATAGCTGTCAGGAGCTTCATCGGTAAACAATCTGTCGTAAAGTCTTACCTCAGCTTTTACCGCATGTTTAATCGATACCCAGTGGATGGTTCCCTTTACTTTACGCATACTGGCTTCAGTACCACTTCCACTTTTTGAATCTTTATCATAGGTACAGTGGATCTCAAGAATCTTACCCTCTTCATCTTTTACAACCGAGTTGGCTTTGATGATATAAGCATTCTTTAAACGCACTTCTTTATCGAGTTTTAGTCGAAAGAATTTTTTATTGGCCTGCTCTCTAAAATCTTCTCTTTCGATATAAAGTTCTCTTGAAAAGGGGACTTCACGACTTCCGGCATTTTCATCTTCGGGATTATTCTCTGCGATCAGGATCTCTTCCTGATCTTCAGGGTAATTAGTTATGACTACTTTTACAGGATCGAGAACAGCCATCACTCTTGGTGCTATTTTGTTAAGTTCCTGGCGTACATGAAATTCGAGTAAAGCGATATCCGTAACATTATCTCTTTTTGCAATTCCGGCGGTTTCACTAAAATCAACTATCGAGCCGGGAGTATAACCTCTTCTTCTGAGTCCGGAAATGGTTGGCATTCGCGGATCATCCCATCCGTTAACATAACCTTCTTCTACCAGTTGTAACAACTTACGTTTGCTCATTACAGTATAACTGATATTTCTTCGGGCAAATTCTCTTTGTTTTGGGCGTAATTTTTCCGGATCGTAAACCTGGTCTAAAAACCAGTTGTAAAGTTCGCGGTGGTGTTTAAACTCGAGAGTACAAAGTGAATGAGAGATTTGCTCAATATAGTCGGATTCTCCATGGGTCCAGTCGTACATCGGATAAATATTCCATTCACTTCCGGTACGGTGGTGTGATTTCTTTAAGATACGATACATGATCGGATCACGCATCAGCATATTGGTATGTGCCATATCGATCTTTGCTCTGAGGATGTGTTCTCCTTCTTCAAACTCACCGTTCTTCATTTTAGTAAAAAGATCAAGGTTCTCTTCAACAGTACGATCACGGAACGGACTGTCGGTACCGGGTTGGGTAGGCGTACCTTTTTGCCGGGCTACTTCTTCTGAGGTTTGTGAATCAACATAGGCTTTTCCATCTTTGATCATTTTGATGGCCCAGTTGTACAGTTGCATAAAATAATCGGAGGAATACAGCTCTTTATCCCACTTAAAACCAAGCCACTGGATATCTTTTTTGATGGCATCTACATATTCCTGTTCTTCTTTGGTCGGATTGGTATCGTCAAAACGGAGATTTACCGGAGCATTGTACTTTAAACCGAGTCCGAAATTTAAACATATCGAAGCAGCGTGTCCTATATGCAGATATCCGTTGGGTTCGGGAGGAAATCTGAACCGTAATTTTGAGGTTTCGAGTCCGTTGGCCAGATCTTCTTCAATGATCTGTTCTATAAAATTCAGTGATCTTTTTTCTTCTGTCATCTTTGTATAAATAAAACGGTAAAATTAAGGAAAAAATGATGGATTGAAATATAAATAAAGATATTTGTAAGTTGTTCATCAGGAGATCTAAAACCCTAAAATAATCTTTGCAATATAAAAAAAGATAAAAAGCCCGAAGATATCATTACTGGTGGTAATAAAGGGTCCGGTAGCTACCGCAGGGTCTATCCCTTTTTTATCCAGCATCAGGGGGACAAAAGTTCCGATCAGTGAGGCAAGTATGATCACAGTAATAAGAGATATCGCTACAGTAACAGCCATTTTAAAACTAAAACCCACAATAATTTTATCGAGGACAAAATAACTGATGATCAATAGGATGATGGCCAAAACAATTCCGTTGATCAGGCTCATACTGATCTCTTTTAAAAGTCGTTTCCACATAGATCCCTTAAGAGTGCCGTTGGCAAGGGCCTGAACCACAATAGCCGAAGATTGTACACCAACATTTCCTGCTGTAGCAGCGATAAGCGGTGTGAAAAAGAACAGGGTAGCGTATTTATTCAGAGCTCCATTAAAATTACTTAAAATGCTAACACTGATAAATCCTCCAAAAAGTGCAATGATCAGCCAGGGTAGGCGGGCCTTGATCAGTTCTACGATCGAGTCATCTGCTTCAACATCCTCGGTGATCCCTGCAGCCATCTGATAATCTTTTTCTGCTTCCTCCTTGATAAAATCTACAATATCATCAATGGTAATCCGGCCTTGCAAGCGCTTTTCATCGTCAACAACGGGAATCGCTTCCAGGTCGTATTTTTGCATGATCTGTGCTACTTCTTCAGCTTTGTCGTTTACATTCACATAGTCAACCTTCGGAATATAAACATCAGAAATATGTGCTTTTGAGGAAGCTATAAGCAGATCTTTTAACGATAGTCGTCCTTTAAGTATACTATCATCATCCACCACATAGATAGAATGAACACGGGTCACTTCATTGGCCTGAGCACGCATTTCCTTGATGCATTTTGGGATGGTCCAGTTTTCATTTACCCTGATCAATTCTTTTGCCATTAAACTGCCTGCCGTACCTTCTTTGTATTGTAAGAGATCAACAATATCCTTTTTATGCTCATCATCTTCGATCTCCGACATTACTTCCGATAACCTTTCGGTAGGAAGTTCTGCAATAATATCAGCAGCATCATCGGTATCCATTTCATCGATCTCATCTGCAATCTCTTCAGCGGAAAGATTTTGCAATATCTTCTCCCGGTCATCTTCATCGATCTCCAGCAAAGCCTCGGCAGTTTTTTCACTATCGAGTAATTTTACCAGATAGGTGCCGTCTTCCACATTGAGTTCATCAATGACATCAGCAATGTCTGCCGGGTGTTCTTCTGACAGCAGGTGTAAAATATCTCTGTCCCTCTCCGAACGGATAAGGGTTTCAATATTTTCCAGAAATTCTTTGCTAATCTCTACTGCCATCGTTTTCGATGCTTTGGGTTAATGTAATGAATTGCGAAACAGATAATTGTTCCGGACGTTTGACAAAGATACTATCTTCTCTTAACTTATCGCTAAGTTGCAAGGATTTTAAACTGTTACGTAGCGTTTTTCTTCTCTGATTAAAAGCTGTTTTTACAACTTTAAAAAAAAGATCTTCATCAACAGGTAAATTATAATCTTCTTTCCGGGTAAGTCGGATGACTCCTGAATCAACTTTGGGTGGCGGATTAAAAACCGAGGGAGGTACAGTAAACAGGTATTCCGCATCGTAAAAAGCCTGGGTCAGTACCGATAAGATACCATAGGTTTTGCTACCCTCCTTAGTGGTAATTCTTTGTGCTACTTCTTTTTGGAACATACCACTGAGTTCAGGAATCTGTTCTTTGTGTTTCAGTATTTTAAAGATGATCTGAGTGGAAATATTGTATGGAAAATTGCCAATAATGGCAAAAGCTTTGCCCTTAAAAAGCTGATTCAGATCGGCCTTTAAAAAATCTTTATCGATGATGCGTTTATCCAGCTCTAAAAAGTGCACTTTAAGATAATCGATCGATTCTTTATCGATCTCTATAACTGAAGTGGTGTAATCTTTTTTTAGCAGATATTTGGTCAGCACTCCCATGCCGGGACCTATTTCAAGTACATATTCATAATTATTTCCCTGCAGACTGTCAGCGATCTTTGATGCTATATTTTCATCTTTCAGAAAATGTTGTCCGAGATGTTTTTTGGCCCTTACTGTCATTTTATTCATCTTTAAGGAATTCTTCAACAATTTCGAGCTCGGTTCTGAAAACCACGAATTTTCCGGCAAATAATTTTTGAGCATCTGCTCTTAATCTGTCCGCATCTTCAAGATAATATCTGTCAAGCAATTCTTTTGATTCTGCTGTATATTGAACTGCATAGGTTATTCCGCCCATTTCTTCATTGATCATCACTCTGCTGATCATGGCCTTTTTAAACTTTCCTGTGGCCAGCATTTCAGGTATATGTACCTTCTTCATCCAGCTAAGCCATTCTTTGTGAGCGCTTTCCTCAATATTTACGGTGACATTATAAAGGTACATAAGGCTTATGTTTATTAAAAAATTAGTTATAAAAAATAAAGTTTTGATTATAAATAACCAAAACTTTAAATTGTTTTTAAACATGAAATTATTTTACTTCAAAACGCCATCCAAATTTATCATCGGCACGGTTGTACTGAATATCGGTAATACGTTTTTTGAGTCTTGAAGCATAATCATTTTTAATTTCGGGTAATTCATAATCGGTATCCTCAAAACCAAATCCTGAAATAGGAGAAATGATCGCAGCGGTTCCGGCACCAAACATCTCATTTAATTCCCCTTTCTTCTGAGCTTCGATTAGTTCCTTTACAGTAAATTTTCTAACCTCTACAGGAATTCCTTCGTCTTTGGCTATATCGATCAGACTTTTCCTGGTAATTCCATCGAGTATTCTTTCACTCTTAGGGGCAGTCATTAAAGTATCACCTATCCTGACAAAAATATTCATAGCTCCGGCTTCTTCAATATACTGATGGGTTGCATCATCGGTCCAGATCACCTGCTGATAGCCTTGCTGGATAGCCTTTTGAGTAGGGAAAAATGACCCGCCGTAATTTCCTCCTGCTTTGGCGTAACCAACTCCGCCATTGGCAGCACGTGAATAATACTGCTCTATTTTCACTTTGATCCTTTTGCTGAAATAGAGTCCAGAAGGAGCGCAGATAATGATAAATTTATATGCATCTGATGCCGATGCGTGAACACCATGTCCGGTAGCAATAACAAACGGGCGAATATACAACGAACTGCCATCTGTTGTGGGAATCCAGTCTTTTTCAAGTTTTAAAAGTTCACTAAGGCCTTTCATAAAATAGTCTTCCGGAAACTCAGGAATGGCAAGTCTTTGGGAAGAAATGTTCATTCGTTTCTGGTTTTCAAGTGGACGAAATAAAAATATTTTCCCTTCATCATCTTTATAAGCTTTCATTCCCTCAAAAACCGACTGTCCGTAGTGGAAGATCTTCGAAGAAGGATCCAGACAGATATTCTGATAAGGCATGATCTCGGGTTGCTGCCATTTACCATCTTTATAGTCGCATACAAACATATGATCGGTAAAAACCTGACCGAATGGTAAATTGCCAAAATCGACATTTCCTATATTACTTTGCTTTGTCTTTGTGATTTTAATTTCTGGTGATTTGTCTGTATTCATAGGGCATGATATTTTGAACAAAATTACTGAAAAATACTTAAATTAAACAGGATATTTTTTAATATTTCCCAATGCATTAACGCTTAATCTCTTTAATATTATTAAATTTATAATTTAAAACCAATACTATATTTTGAGCATTTATTTTTTAACAGTATTATGAAGAGAGAGATCATTATTACTTCCGATGGTTCATCGAGTATTTATTTGCCGGAATGGGATGAGCCTTACCATTCTAAACACGGCGCTATTCAGGAAGCTTATCATGTTTTTATAATGAATGGCTTGGAATATTTTAAAGGAAAAGAAAAGTTGTCAATTCTTGAGATTGGCTTCGGAACAGGGCTCAACGCTTTTATTACTTTTATCGAATCACAAAAAAGAAATGTTCAAATTAAATACACCGGAGTGGAAGCCTATCCGGTTTTGCCGGAAGAGGTAAAACAACTGAATTACGTTGAGCAACTTCAGGCAAAAGGAATGGGACAGGTTTTTAAAAAAATGCATACTGCTCCCTGGGAAAAGGCCAATGAAATTTCTAAAGATTTTAAACTTATAAAACAAGAAAAATCTTTTTTGCAGGTCGATGATAATAACTTATATGACCTGATCTATTTTGATGCTTTCGGTCCGGATAAACAACCTGAATTGTGGTCGCCAAAAATATTTGAAAAGATGTTTTTATCTTTAAAAGATCAAGGAATTTTAGTAACTTACTCAGCTAAAGGAAGTGTACGCCGGGCCCTGCAAAGTGCAGGTTTTGTTGTAGAAAGATTGCCCGGGCCACCGGGGAAAAGAGAAATGATGAGAGCGATTAAAAAAAGTATTTAACTGATTAAATTATAATTGTGGCAGAACCAAGATTTGTAAAACGGAAAAAACCCAACAACAAACGCCTGATCATTTTGCTGGTTGTTTTGGTGATATTTGTACTGACTTATTTTTATCTGGATGAGATCCTGGAAGCTTTTGCTTAAACCTTTAATAAGCATTTATGTTTTTTAGCAAGAAAAAATTATCAAAAGAAAAAAAAATATCCATAGAGAATTTTAAAGAGCATGTTTCTTCCGGTAAGGTTGATTTCTATCAGAAATACAATATGGATTTCGTAATGGGATTTCGTGAAGGTCCATGGCTTTTTGATATAGACGGGAAAAAGAAACTCTTTAATCTGCATTCCAACGGGGGTGTTTTTAATCTGGGGCACAGAAATAAGGAAGTGATCAAAGTTTTTAAAGAAGGTTTAAATTTTTATGATATTGGTAACCATCATTTGCTGAGTAAACCCAGAGCTGATCTGGCCAATATGATCTCCGATCTGATGCCCGGAGATCTTGATTATACTATTTTTGGAGTAAGTGGAGGGGAAGCGATTGATACGGCTCTGAAAATTGCCCGCGGATATACACAAAGAAAAAAGATCATTTCTGTAGAAGGAGGATATCACGGACATACAGGTTTATCTGTTCAAACCGGTAATGCAAAATATAAAGCGCCTTTTTTACTGGATTCTCCCGATTTTATTCAGATTCCTTATAATGATATCGAGGCTTTAAAAGAAATATTAGATAATGAGGTTGCTGCTGTGATTGTTGAAACTATCCCTGCCACTCTCGGAATGCCTCTGCCCCAGGAAAATTATCTGAAAGAAATAAAAGAACTTTGTGAAAAGAAGGGTGCCTTACTGATCCTTGATGAGGTGCAAACCGGACTCGGGAGAACGGGTAAACTCTGGGCTTTTGAACATTTTGATGTAGTGCCGGATATGGTGGTGCTGGCCAAAGGACTTTCGGGCGGGATCTATCCGATAAGTGCTACGGTAATTCATAAAAAGCTGGAAAGCGTTTTTCATAAGGATCCGTTTATACATATTTCTACTTCGGGAGGAGCAGAGCTGGGCAGTCTGGTAGCATTAAAAGTTCTGGAGATCTCTTCCGATAAGGAATTTCTGCAGAATGTGAATCATTTATCGGAAGAATTCAGAGAAGGACTCGAGAAATTACAGCAAAAACACAACGGATATTTTAAAGGGATCAGAAGACTCGGATTGATGATTGGCCTTGAACTCAAAGACGAACTGGCCGGTCCTATCATGACCAAAGCGGCTTTTGATAATGATCTGCTCATCGTTTATGCCAATAATGATACTTCGGTAGTACAGTTTTTACCGCCATTGATTATCGGGGAAAAGGATGTGAAATACGTGCTTAAGCAACTGGATAAAAGTTTTAAAAGAGCTGCTTTTCTTTATAAAACCCTTCAGATCAGAGAAGCGATAAAATCTTTTTTAAATTAGTAAATGAAATTCTCAGAAGATATTCTCCGTCAGTTTGAATCCGGACTCGATCCGCAATATCCCGAAAGATCTGTAATTCCCGCTACCGTTGTTGGCTTTGGTGAGATCTCCTCTATTTTTAAGGTCAATCCTTACAATGAGTGGGTTTTTAAAAGAATGCCACTCTTTGATAAAGAAGAAGAAGCTTTGCATTATTCTGAAAGTTACAAATTTTATACTTCTGAATTAAAAAAAGCCGGATTGCTGCTGCCAAAAGATTTTATCAGAATAGTAAACTCAAAAAAAGTGGTACTTTATATTGCTCAGGAGGCTTTTGAAAAGGCAGATCTTTGTCAGAATAAACTGCATAGTTTTTCAAATGATAAAGTGTTAAAAATGCTGGAAAAGATCTTTCTGGAGATCAGGAAAGTATTCCTTTTTAATGATAAGAATTATCCGGAAACCATGCTATCCATAGACGGACAGATCTCAAACTGGGCATTGAAAGAGGATCAGCTTTATTATTTTGATACAAGTACACCTTTGTTTAAAATAAAGGACGAGGAACAACTGGATCCTGAACTTTTGCTCAACAGTACGCCGAAAGCTCTGCGCTGGATCATCAGAAAATTCTTTTTGCAGGAGGTAATGGATCGTTACTACGATATACGGCTGGTTTTTATCGATGTGATTGCAAATCTGCATAAAGAACAAAAACCCGATCTGATAGCAGAGACAATTAAGCTGGCAAATAAGATCTTACCGGATAATTTCGAAGCGATTACACGAAAAGAGATCGATAAATATTATGTAGAAGATAAATTTATCTGGCAGTTGTTTTTAAGCTTACGCAGAATGGATCGGTGGATAACGACAAAATTGATGAATCAAACCTATGAATTTATCCTTCCGGGGAAGATCAAAAGGTAATAATTTAAAATCAAATATATCAGGATCATGTGTGATACCTTTATAGCCTTGCCTAAAATAACAGAAGATTATTCAATGCTCTTTGCCAAAAACAGCGACAGGGAAGCAAATGAAGCTCAGAGTGTGGAATTTTGGCCTCAAAAGGAATATCCTGACGGTGCTAAACTACAATGTACCTATATTGAAATTCCACAGGTAAAAAGAACTTACGGGGTTTTGATCAGCCGCCCTTTCTGGATGTGGGGAGCGGAGATGGGGGTAAATGAGCGTGGTGTGGTGATAGGTAATGAGGCTGTTTTTACCAAATTAAAAGTTAAAAAAGAGAAAGTTCTTACCGGTATGGACCTGCTTCGGCTGGCTTTGGAAAGAACAGAGTCGGCTGTAAAATCCAAAGACCTGATCATAGCATATTTAGAAAAATACGGACAGGGAGGAAGAGCGGGTTATGAGGATAAAAAATTTAGTTACCACAACAGTTTTTTGATTGCTGATAAAAAGGAATCCTGGGTTTTGGAAACAGCAGGTAAATTTTGGGCAGCTAAAAAAATAAAGAAATTTTATGCGATAAGCAACGGGTTGACCATCGGGAATGATTATGATGAAATTCATCCGGAAGCAATAGAATTTGCACAAAAAAAAGGATGGATCAAAGGAGAATTTCACTTTGCTATGGCTTTCAGCGATTTTTTGATTACTACTTTTTCAGCCTGTAAGACCAGAAGATCAAGAGCGGAAGAGATGCTCAAGCAAGATCGCCGGAGAATAGATTTAAGATCGGCCATAGAGCATCTGCGCGATCATCATGACCATCATTTTACACCCTCAAAACCTTTGTTGGGGAATACCATTTGTGCTCATGCAGGCAATTCGCTTACGCGGAATGCCTCTCAGACGGTGGGTTCGATGATCGTGCAAATGAAAAATAATAAGATCATTGCTTGGGTAACGGCAACTTCAGCTCCCTGTTTATCGGTTTTCAAACCAATTGAACTAAGCTCAGGTGTTTTTTCAGATGCCGGTAGGCCCGGAGCTCTCTATAAAGAGGATATTTTATGGTGGAGACATGAAGTGTTGCATCGTGAGATTTTAAAAGATTACAAAAACAGAAGATCTGTTATTCAAAAAGATCTGGAGTTTTTTCAGGCAGAGGTCATTGACCGATTTCAAAAAAACAAAGAAAGAGATCTTACCGGTAAGCTCTTTCAAAGGAATTTTGAACTCCTGGAGGAATGGATTGAAAAAGTGAAAAGTGTACCTGTTAAAGATAAACCAAATTTTATTTACCGGAACTACTGGAAAAAACTGAATAAAAAGGCAAATATTCCGGTTTAAGGATTATCTGTCTTAATATTGAACAAAATTTTTTTTATCTGATGGCGGACTAAAAGAATCCTTCCAAGCATGATTCCTGAATTCAGCGCAAAGATGACTGCTGATATTTTTGGTAAATCGACAATACTTTCAACAATTTGTTTTTTAAAGATGAGAAATAGAATCATAAAAAAGAGTAAAATACCACTGATCAAATCAAACTCTTTTACAATTTGATGCTTATCTCTATCCCAGTTTACATTTTGAATTCTGCTGAGAATGGCACCGATGATCAATCCTGATAAAAAGGCAATAAGAACATACTGAAAAGGGACGTAATCTCTGATGATAAACACAATACTTAGAATCAGAGAAATAACAAACATTATCGTAAAGAAGATCATTTTTCTACGAATCTTTTTATCGATAATATCTTCTGGTCCTTTCATGTTATTTCTTTACAGCCAGTATAGAATACACCATAGGGATCTTATTTCCAAGATGTTTTATTCTGAATTTTTGAGGAGTCTCCTCTATGGTTTGGTTAAAACAATCATAGGGAGAATAATCGTATTCATTTAATGATTTAATCTCAAGTCCGTTTTGAATTAAGCTGTTTACCACTTCTCCTATTCCGTGGTTCCAGGTAACTGATTCTTCTGTAATTGCAGCCTTTTTATTGGCGTATGTACCCATTTCAGTTTCAATAATTGCTTCTGACTGGAAATATCTGTATTTTATTTTATCCATATCATCATCGAACATCCAGATTACCGGATGAAATTCTGCAAAGACAAAACGTCCGCCCGGTTTTAAATATTGAGAAACAATAGAGCCCCATTTATTAAGATCGGGCAACCAGCCTATCGTGCCATAACTTGTAAAAACAAGATCGTATTTTCCGTTTAAATGCTTGGGCAGGTCAAAGATATCGCAACAGATAAACTTGGCTTGTACGTTAGTTTTCTTAGCCAATTTTTCAGCTTCCTGAATGGCTTTATCTGAAAGATCTACTCCCGTAACTTTAGCTCCCATCCTTGCCAGAGAAATAGTGTCCTGACCGAAATGACATTGAAGATGAAGAATTTTCTTTCCGGTAATATTTCCCAGTAATTTGAGCTCAATCTGATTCAGGGAGGATTTACCCTTTAAGAAACTCTTTAAATCATAGAAATCAGATTCCAGGTGAAAATCCACTTTTGTATTCCACAGATTTCTGTTGATCTTTATATAATCCTCTTCTTTTTTGTCCATTGAATTTATAATAAGTCAGTTTTTGACAAATCCTTTTTTATTTATTTTAAGCACAAAGCTTTTATCTTGATCAGGAATATCAACCATAGGTTGATCTGTGGAATGAGTTTTAATATTGATTTTGATCTTGTTTCCGTTGATTATAATACTTTCTATCAGGATTGTATCCCCAAGAAAAAAGGAATCCAGATGTGAAATTTTCATTTCCTTTGTATCATTGATAAAAAAACCGAGATAATAAAAAATACCGGAACCTTGGTTGGTCTCAATAAATGGGGCAACAAAATAATGTTCAGCCTTTTTTCCGGACAGATTTACCGTTTGGATCTGTAAATAATCAAGAAATATATCTCCAATATCACCATCATTAGTGTAAGAGCCTTTGGCATATTCTATAGTATCTATCTTCTCAAATTCATTTAACTTACAGATACTATCGGTTTCCGGAATTTTAATAAAAAAGTCGTTGGTGGTCTTCATGTTAAAAAGTTTTAACATCACTTTAGAATTTTCCTGACCGAAAGAGATCATCGAAATAAAAAAAAAGGATAGTAATACTTTTTTCGTCATTTTTCTTAAAATTCATTTAGCTATTCAGCATCGACCAAAGTTTATCTTTTAATTCGGTTAATCCGGTTTGTGCAATGGAAGAAATAAAAAGATGGGGTATATTTTCGGGTAGATCCTTTTCTATTTCCGATTTGAGTTCCTCATCAAGCATATCCGATTTGGAAACAGCCAGTAAACGCTCTTTGTCCATCAGTTCCGGATTGTGTTTTCTAAGTTCGTTTAACAGTATTTCATATTCATTTCTAATGTCAAGGCTATCGGCCGGAACGAGAAAGAGGAGAATAGAATTTCTTTCAATATGGCGTAAAAAACGGTGTCCCAATCCTTTTCCCTCTGCAGCTCCTTCAATAATTCCCGGTATATCGGCAATCACAAAAGATTGAAAATCACGGTGTTTTACAATTCCCAGGTTGGGTTTTAGAGTAGTAAATGCGTAATCGGCAATTTTAGGTTTAGCCGAGGTTATTACAGAGAGCAGGGTAGATTTACCTGCATTGGGAAAACCAACCAGACCAACATCAGCCAGTAATTTCAATTCCAGCTGGAACCATCCTTCCTGACCGTCAATTCCCGGTTGTGAATAGCGTGGAGTTTGATTTGTAGCTGTTTTAAAATGCCAGTTGCCTCTACCGCCCATTCCGCCTTCAACCAGAATTCTTTCTTCCTGATCTTGTGTTATCTCAAAAAGAAATTCCTGGGTTTCTCCATTTCTTACAATAGTTCCCAGCGGTACATCAATATAAACATCCTCCCCGTCTTTTCCTGTACTTCTGTTCTTACTTCCTGCACCACCATGTTCCGCTTTAAAATGTTTCTTGAATTTGAGGTGGAAGAGTGTCCACATATTCTTATCTCCCCTGAGGATCACATGACCACCACGTCCCCCGTCACCCCCATCGGGTCCTCCCTTTGGAACGTATTTTTCTCTGTGAAGATGTGCTGAACCGCTGCCTCCTTTTCCGGAGGCTGCCCAGATCTTTATATAATCAACAAAATTGCCCTCGGTCATGATAAGGATTTAGGGGGTTAAAATATATAAGAAAGAATAACTTATTCTTTACAAAATATCAATCATACTTTGTAATCTTTGAGTTATATCAGAAACAGATCCAACACCATTAACACCAAAGAATTTATTTTGTTTGCGAAAAAAATGTTTAACAACTTCAGTTTTGTTATGGTATTCTCTTAATCTTCTTCTAATTTTACCTTCATCCTGATCATCAACCCTTCCACTTGTTAACCCACGATTCAATACTCGGCTGACCAGCATATCTTCGGGAACTTCAATGGCAACTAACCCATCAATGGAGTCGTTTCTACTTTCCATAAATTTATCCAAAGCTTGAGCTTGAGTTACAGTTCTGGGAAAACCATCAAAAAGAAATCCATTGGCATCAGGATATTTTTCAACTTCATCTTCAAGCATTTTGATGGTCACATCATCAGGTACAAGATGTCCTTTATCCATATAAGACTGTGCCAATTTTCCAAGTTCTGTTTTATTTTTAATATGTTTTCTAAAAACATCACCGGTTGAAATATGGATCAAGTTGTAAATATCCTGTAAAATTGAAGCTTGAGTTCCTTTTCCTGCTCCGGGAGGGCCAAAAATAATTATGTTTTTCATCTTATTATTTGTTTGAGTTTAGTTATTCATTAGCTGATAAACATCCGGCAGATTTCTGCCCAGTCCGTCATAATCCAGTCCGTAACCTACAATAAATCTGTCTTCAATGGGGATGCCAATATAATCAATTGGAAGATCCTTTTTAAATACATCGGGTTTAAAGAACAGGGTAGCGATTTTAAGTTGTTTTACCTCTTGTTCTCTAAAGATCTCATAGATCTCAGCAAGTGTGTTCCCAGTATCTATAATATCTTCCAGAATTACTACGGTTTTTCCTTTTAGGTCTTCGTTGACCCCTACCAGTTGTTTGATCTTCCCGGTACTGTTGGTTCCCTGATAAGAGGCCAGTTTTACAAAAGATAAATGACAGTCCTTTTTGTATTCTCTTACAAAATCGGCGACAAACATAAAAGAACCGTTCAGGATCCCTATAAAAACAGGAGTTTCCTGGTCGTCCATATCTTCCATTACCTGCAAAGCAAGATGGGCTATTGCTTTCTTAATTTTATCTTTTGATATAAATATCTGAAATTGTTTATCGTGAAGTTGAACTGTATCCATTTTGAGTAAAAGTGTTGAATGTTACAAATTTAGCATTTTTAAAGAAACAAAACCTTTTCAGTATTAAAAACTAAAAAGGTTTTGTAAAAAAAGTTATAAACAGGGTAGTCTGTTATTTTAACGACTTTGTTTTAGACTTTATTAAGGTATCGTACATTACAGGAGTTGCAATGAATAATGATGAATAAGTACCTACAACAACCCCTACCATCAGTGCAAACATAAATCCTTTAATAGAATCTCCTCCAAACAGGAAGATTGCAAGCAGTACAATAAAGGTAGTTACCGAGGTATTGATGGTTCTTCCCAAAGTACTGTCTAAGGCCTTGTTTACAATATCATGAACAGGCCATGAAGATGTATGCTTATGAGCAAATTCCCTGATCCGGTCAAAAATAACCACGGTATCGTTCAATGAGTATCCTACCACAGTAAGTATCGCCGCAATAAATGATTGGTCGATCTCCATATCAAATGGAAGGAACTTATACAGTAACGAGAACACAGATAGAACAACAAGTACATCGTGGAATACAGCAATTACTGCACCCAAACTGTATTGCCATTTTTTAAATCGCATCAAAATGTACAGGAATACAACGATCAATGAACCTATAATGGCCCATATAGCAGCCTGTTTGATATCATCGGCAATGGTTGGTCCAACCTTGATATATTGCATGATCCCCATATTCATTTGATTATCGGCTCCTTTAAACTGATCATAAGAAATATTCTCAGGAAGGAAGGCATGTAATCCTTTATAGAGCAAATGCTGGATGTCATCATCAACGTTCAGTCCGTTGTCATCGATTTTATATTTTGTTGTAATCTTTAACTGATTGGCATTACCAAATGTCTTTACTTCAGGCAAACTACCAAAAACATCTTTCAGGTCTGAAGCCACTTTGGGTGCACTTACAGCTTTGTCAAACCTTACAGTATAGGTTCTACCACCTGTAAAGTCTACGCCGTAGTTTAATCCATTGGTCAATAACGAAATCAATCCTATCACAATAATAGTTCCGGAGATCATATAACCAATTTTTCTCTTTTTCAGGAAGTCGATGGTGATATCTTTAAACCAGTTTTTAGTGATCGCAGTATTAAAAGTTAATTTATTTCCCTTTTTAATATACCAGTCGATTAGTAAACGGGTAATAAAGATAGCAGAGAATAATGAGGTAATAATACCGATCATCAGGGTAGTTGCGAATCCTTTTACCGGTCCAGTACCAAAAATATATAAGATGATACCGGTAAGTAAAGTGGTAATATTCGCATCGAGAATTGAGGATAAGGCACCGCCAAAACCATCATCAATGGCTTCTTTCAATCCTTTTCCTTTATCGAGTTCTTCCTTGATCCGTTCATAGATCAGTACATTTGCATCAACCGACATACCGATGGTTAAAACGATACCGGCAATACCAGGCAGTGTTAATACGGCACCAAAGGCAGCCAGAGTACCAAAAATGAATACAATGTTAGCAGCCAGAGCAATATCAGAGAAAACCCCTGCTTTTCCGTAGTAGAATATCATCCATGCCAATACTACCAGCAAGGCAATACCAAACGAAATTGTACCACTGTTAATTGCTTCCTGACCTAAAGAGGGACCCACTACATCCGACTGGATAATTCTTGCTGCGGCAGGTAATTTACCAGATTTTAAAGCATTGGCTAAATCCTGAGCTTCTTCAATAGTGAATTGACCGGAAATAGAGGTTCTTCCACGGGTAATAGCATCATTTACCCTTGGAGCAGAATAGACATAATCATCTAAAACAACAGCCACAAATTTTCCTACATTAGCCGTAGTCATTTTTGCCCATTGTTTTGTTCCTTTTGAGTTCATGCTCATGCTCACTTCCGGATTTGCACCCAGCTGATCAAACACTTGTGAAGCATCAGAGATCACATCTCCTTCAATAGGAGCAGCATCTTCGCGGTTGGATTTTATAGCATAAAGATTTATAACATCTGTATCTTTAACAGGTTTGGCATCCCAGAGGAATTTAGCATATTTCATATCGGCAGGCAATAAGTTGCGCACCTCTTTCATTGCCAGATACTGGTCAACCGTAGCTGTATCTCTAACTCTGGCTGATCCGACAACCGAGCTGATCTGTTGTTGGGATTGTGGAATGTTTGGTGAAAATACAGCGAATAAAGGATTGGTTTTTTTAACATCTACAGAATCTTTTACCTCTCCAAGCAGATCGTCAATTTCTTTATCTTTACTTATGCTGTCCTTAGTTGTTTCTGTTTCATCAGTTTTCAGGATCTTGGCTAATGTGCCATTAGCATTGATAAAGAACTGCGCCATTTCCTGATTGTCATAAACTTCCCAGAATTGTAATTCGGCAGTACTTTGTAATAATTTACGAACACGGTCGATATCTTTCGCACCGGGTAATTCAATAAGGATTCTTCCTGATTCTCCAATTCTCTGAATATTAGGTTGTGTTACCCCAAAGCGGTCTATACGATTACGTAAAACTTCAAAAGCTGTGTTGATAGAACCTTTAACCTCTTCCGAAAGAATTGGCATTACTTCATCATCAGTCATCTTAAAGTTGATCTTATCCTTTAAGGATTTGTTACCGAAAATGGTAGGATCACTTAATTGTACAGTGCCCTTGCTAACTTCATTAAAAGAATCGAAAAATAACTGCAGATATTCTTTATCACTTTCTTTTTCTTTTTTAGTTGCCAGGTCTAAAGCCTGATTAAATACAGGATTTTTTGAGTGGTTTGATAATCCTATCAAAATATCTCTTACAGACACTTCTAAAATAGCATTGATACCCCCTTTAAGGTCCAGACCCAGATTGATCTCTTTATCCTTTAAATCATTGTAAGTAAATTCGGTAAAACCTAAATTTAAAACCGGTACATTAGCAACCGAATCTAAGAATTGTTTTTCAAAAGCAGCCAACTTATCAATATCATTTGATGTAGCTTTAGACTCAGCATAATTCACGGCATCTTTCTCAACATTTTTTGCAAAATATGTAAATGACAGCTGGTATAAACTCACTACCAAAAACAAAATTGCAAACGTTCTAATAAGTCCCTTGTTTTGCATTATTTATCAATTTTTAAATAAAATATAATTTTGTAATAAACGCGCAAATATACTCAATTAATTTAGCTTTGAAAGAAAATCTTGACGATTATTTGAATCTCCCTGTTTTAACAATAATTTCCTTATTTTTAAGTACTTTTGTAAAACTAAAAATTCTAATAATATGAAACATTTAACGGATATTGAAATAGCTCAGAGTACAAAAATGTCATCTATCAAAAAAATAGCCAGAAAGCTTAAAATTGATGAAGATGATCTTGAGCTTTACGGAAAGTATAAAGCCAAACTTCCCTTGTATTTAATAGATGAAGAAAAAGTAGCCAAGAATAATCTTATTTTGGTTACAGCGTTAACGCCAACTCCTGCCGGAGAAGGAAAAACTACGGTATCTATTGGTTTGACCGAGGGGCTGAATAAGATTGGCAAAAAAGCTACAGTTGTACTTAGAGAGCCTTCATTAGGCCCTGTTTTCGGGATTAAAGGAGGGGCTGCCGGTGGCGGATATTCACAGGTTGTGCCTATGGAAGATATTAACCTTCATTTTACTGGAGATTTTAATGCGGTGGAAAAAGCCAACAATCTTTTGTCGGCATTGATCGATAATAATCTGCAGTGCAGCACCTGTAGTTTGAATATTGATCCCAGAACGATCTTATGGAAAAGGGTGATAGATATGAATGACAGAGCTTTAAGGAATATCGTTATTGGTTTAGGTGGAACAGCTCATGGTATACCGAGGGAAGACGGATTTAATATTACCCCTGCATCAGAAGTAATGGCAATTCTTTGTATGGCTACTGATTTTGATGATCTTAAAGAAAGGCTGGGAAATATATTTATCGGTTTTACTTTTGATAAAAAACCTGTTTTTGCAAGAGATCTGAAAGCTGAGAATGCAATGGCTATTTTGTTAAAAGATGCTATTAAACCTAACCTGGTTCAAACGCTGGAAAGGAATCCGGCTATTATTCATGGAGGACCTTTTGCCAATATTGCTCAAGGAACTAATTCAATACTGGCTACAAAAATGGGGCTCACATTATCAGATTACGTAGTTACTGAGGCTGGTTTTGGTGCCGATCTGGGTGCTGAGAAATTCTTTAATATAAAATGTGTTGCCGGTGGACTGAATCCTAAAGCTGTGGTTTTGGTTGCGACCATCCGGGCTCTGAGATATCACGGTGGTGCAGATAAAGATGAATTAAATACACCTAATGTTGATTATGTTAAAAAAGGATTTGAAAATCTTGAAAAACATATTGAGAATATCAGAAAATTTAATATTGAACCCGTAGTGGCTATCAATGCTTTTACCAATGATACAGAAGAAGAAATTCAGGTAGTAAAAGATAAATGTGCAGCGATGGGAGTAAATGCAGTATTGTCTGAAGGATGGGCCAAAGGAGGTGAGGGTACCATCGACCTGGCAAAGGCTGTTGTTGATATTGTTGAAAACAAAGCAACTGTATTAAAACCTCTATACGACTGGAAAATGCCTGTAGTAGAAAAAATTGAAAGGATCGCCAAGGAAATATATGGAGCTGATGGTGTTGAATTTGATAAAAAAGCACAATTAAACTTAAAACGTATCGACAGGCTAGGCTTTAATGATTTTGCTATCTGTATGGCCAAGACTCAAAAATCTTTCTCAGATATACAAAATTTGAGAGGTCGTCCGAAAGGTTTTGTGGTGCAGGTAAGGGAAATTGCCATTGCTGCAGGAGCAAAATTCATTATTCCTATCTTAGGTAAAATGATGCGTATGCCAGGATTACCCTCCAAACCTGCAAGTCAGGATATGTTTATCGATAAAGACGGCAAGATCTCGGGTCTTTCTTAAGATCGGTTAAAAAATAAAAGTCAGGACCTGGTTTTCAGATCCTGACTTTTTTCTTTAAAAAAAGGAGAAAGACGCAAGATGAATTGAGACCGTTGCAAAAGGCGATTATTTGTTCAAATTCGACGCTCAAGAAAATTTTAACTCGCAGTAAACTATTGTTTATGAGGACTTAAAATTTTAGAGAAGGAAGAAGTTGGACAAAGAATTGCCTTTATCTCATAATTCTATATAGTTTTGCAACGGTCTTGAATTTTCACTTCTTGACTTTAAGCCCGTACACTGTAGAGTTTTATAACAATCTTAGTCTTTAGTGATAAGTATTATTTACGGTTTCCAGGATTGAATCTATAGTAGGGATCTTTGCCGTAATAACCTTTTTAAAATATTTTTCTGCTTCAGCAGCAGTTGATTCACCAATACAGAAAGCGGTAAAATCATCAGCAGAGTTTTCCATTAGAAAACTCTCAATGGTTTTTGTTCCGAAGAAAAGTACACCTTTATATATAGGATCAATTTTTTTAGGGCTGAGAACCGTCCTGTAACATTCAACTTCCTCAATCTTTGTTCCGTCAGATTCCAGTTTTTTAATAATTTCATTACCCTCATTATTCCCGGTAAAATAGGTAATAACTCCCGGTTTTATTTTAGAGGAAAGGTATTCTGATAATTTTTCAGGAGTACTTTCAAAATGAGTTAATTTACCAATGTGCTTATTTATAAGTCGTTTGGTCTTTCTTCCGGCACAGTAAATATGTTTGAAATCAAATTCAGCAGGAGAAAAATTGCTTAAAATTGCAGTTACAGCATCCGGGCTGGTAAACAGTACATTTTCTATGGTTTTGTTAAAAATACCAGATTTTACTCTTGTATTCCTAATCCTTACAAAATCATCCATATCAATTTGAATATGAGGAGATAATGTCTTGGTTTGGGCAAGAGATAAAGCTTTGGTTGAGAAAACCTTAATGTCTTTATCGGCTTTCATTCTTTCTCTCATGATCTTTTCTCCGTTTCGGTCGAGAATATAACGGGCAGCAAAATTTCCAAGATCATCCAGTTCTTTAACAGCGATCATTTTGGTAAATTCTATTTTTGATCTGCCATCCGGACTAAAAACAGCTCCTTTAAACTTTAATTTTTCATTTTTAATAGTGGCCAAAGCTCCTACCGGAGAATTGTGATCGGCCCCCAGCGAATATAGAAATGCCCTTTCTATGCCTGTACAGATTTCAGTTTCTTCGTGATTAAGTTCTTTACAGATCTCGATTAAAGTATTATTTTCTTTCAAAGTGCTGATCATTACTGTTCCTTGCCCTGCAGCCGGCAGCATCCAGTCTAATCTGAGATGATCTTCAGGTAAAAGATCTAATTTCTTTAGTTCTGTCTGAGTAAAAACTGCAGCATCCCAGTTCATGTTTTCTAAGGCTTTAAGTCTTGTTTTTACATCTCCTTCAAAATCGATCATCTGATGATTTGGAAAACGGTGGAGCCATTGCGATTTACATCTCAAGCTGTTTACTGCAATATTGGCTGTTTTCCGGGTAAAGAATTCTTCATCTTCCTTTAAGATCAACACATCGTTAAAATTTCCTCTTTTTAGTACAGCAGCCTGAACAATTTCTTCCGGCAGGGAAGGAGGGACATCCTTTAAGGCGTGAATGGCAATATCAATTTGATTATTGAGTAAGGCAGTATCTAAATATCGGGTGTAAACATAAACGTCACCGTTTCTATAATCAGGTTTTTTGGTGCTTTTTTTATCTAAAGTGTCGATAATAATCACCTCAGTTTTATGCTCCAGATATTCTAATTGTTTTGCAACAGTTTCTGCCTGCCAGAGCGCCATTTCATCCGGTGCTGTTCCAATTCTTATGACTTCACTCATGATAATGTGTTTTTTATTTTAAATTTGATAAAAAAATCAGCCATAGCAAGATAATAAAAAAGATAGACACCTGAATATTATCCTGAAAGAGTCTGCCGAAAGGCAAAATATCTTTGATCGTTAATACCTCAAAAAGGATCTACTTTGCCATTTCGGTATAACCTTCCGGTATGGTCATGTCAAATTTACTGCTGTCAATATTTTCTCCTTTTATCTCAGAGGCTTCCATTGTAGTGGTTATTGTAAAAGCACCTTGTTTTGCATCTATTTTAAGATATATGGGATAGCCTTTAATATTCTTAGCTAAGGCCCAGTTTTGCTGGTTAGGCGCTGTAATTTTATCAGTAACATACATGGTCATTTTAGATTCTTTTCCATCATTATTAATGATCACATCATAGCCTTTGCATTTATAGCCCAATATGGTCTTGGTATCTCCGGTTTCTTTAACAGTAATATTTTTCATATCCTGTTCTGAAGACTCCATAGTACTTTTTTTGTACTTTTTCCCCAACATTGGATTATCCATTAAAAGCAGCATTTCTTTTTTATCATTGTCGATAATTGTACTGGTGGAACCCGACATCGGATTGCTTAAAAGAGTTAATGATTTTTTTCCTTTGAAATAGGTGGTTGTTTTCATATCGCCTAACATGGCCAGAGAAGAATTGACCTGGTCATTATCACTTGACATGGTTATTTTCATTGAGATCACACCTTCTTTGATCTCTTTTTGTGCAAAAGAGTTTAAACTGATTAACAGAAATAATACGATTGTAATTTTTTGGGTAAGTTTCATTTGATTGATTTTAAATATGAAAAAAAAAGACTACTACTATGAATTGAATAGCAGCAGTCTTTTGAATTTGTTTTAAACTACAGCGGCTTTTTATAATAAACCGTTGGTTTTCCTGATTGCAGCAGCGCTGGTCTGCATTTTTTCTTTTTCAGCATCAGTAAGTTCGAGTTCAACGATCTTTTCGATACCGTTTTTACCTAAGATCACAGGAACACCAATACAAAGATCGCTCAATCCGTATTCACCATCGAGTAAGGTTGAACATGGGAACATTTTCTTTTGGTCATTGGCAATAGATTGTACCATTGAAGATACCGCAGCTCCCGGTGCGTACCAGGCACTGGTTCCTAATAATTTAGTTAAAGTTGCTCCACCCACTTTGGTAGCTTCGGCAACTTCGTTCAAACGGTCATCAGAAACGAATTTACTAACCGGAATACTATTTCTAACAGCCAAACGTGTTAATGGGATCATCCCTGTATCACTGTGTTGTCCGATTACCATTCCGTCGATATCAGAAGAAGGACATCCGATAGCTTCGGCTAAACGATATTTAAAACGGGCACTGTCTAAAGCTCCGCCCATACCGATGATTCTGTTTTTAGGAATTCCCAGCGTTTTATGAGTCAAGTAAGCCATAGTATCCATTGGATTACTAACTACGATAAAAATAACATCAGGAGAGTGTTCAAGAATACTTTGGGTAACGGTTTTTACGATACCGGCATTTATACCAATCAGTTCTTCACGGGTCATTCCCGGTTTACGGGGAATTCCACTTGTAATTACTGCGATATCGCTACCGGCAGTTTTTGAATAATCATTAGTGGTTCCTGTTACTTTAGTGTCAAATCCGTTTAATGAAGCGGTTTGCATCAGATCCATTGCTTTACCTTCAGCAAATCCTTCTTTAATGTCGATCAAAACAACTTCCGAAGCGAAATTCTTAATGGCAATGTACTCGGCGCAGCTTGCTCCTACGGCTCCTGCACCAACTATGGTTACTTTCATGTGTTTAAAGATTTAAAATTATATAACAAAGTTAATTTAAAAAAAGCATTTCTTACGTAACTATGAGCACCAGATTCTAATAAATTTTTGTTAAGAAATTAAATGTCAATATTGGCATAAACGGCATGTTTCTCAATAAAATCTCTACGTGGCGGAACGTCATCTCCCATCAGCATTGAGAAAACCCTGTCGGCTTCAGTACCATTATCAATAGAGACCTGGCGCATCATTCTAAATTCCGGATTCATGGTTGTACTCCATAGCTGCTCTGCATTCATTTCTCCTAAACCTTTATAGCGCTGGATCGAGGCTCCCTGGCCGAATTCGTTTAAAATCTCATCGCGTTCAGCATCACTCCAGGCATATTTCTTCTTGGCACCTTTTTTTATCAGATAGAGTGGGGGTGCGGCAATATAAATATTTCCATTTTCAACCAGTTCTTTCATATATCTGAAAAAGAATGTAAGAATCAATGTGGCAATATGACTACCATCCACATCGGCATCCGTCATGATCACAATCTTATGGTACCTTAATTTACTTAAATTCAAGGCTCTTGGATCTTCTTCTGTGCCAATGGAAACACCCAGTGCAGTGTACATACTTTTGATCTCTTCATTTTCAAAAACCTTGTGCTGCATGGCTTTTTCCACATTCAGTATCTTACCTCTTAAAGGAAGAATTGCCTGGAAATTTCTATCACGGCCCTGTTTGGCGGTACCCCCCGCAGAATCTCCCTCTACCAGGAAAAGTTCGCATTTTTCAGGGTCACTCCACGCGCAATCAGCAAGTTTACCGGGTAAACCGCCTCCGGACATAACTGTTTTTCTCTGAACCATCTCACGTGCCTTACTCGCTGCGTGACGAGCTTGAGCGGCAAGAATGACTTTTTGAACAATGATCTTGGCATCATCCGGATTTTCTTCCAGATAATTGGTAAGCATTTCACTCACCGACTGACTTACAGCAGAAGAAACCTCTTTATTTCCCAGTTTGGTCTTGGTTTGACCTTCAAACTGAGGTTCGGCGACTTTTACAGAAATAATTGCTGTGAGCCCTTCACGAAAGTCATCTCCTGAGATGTCAAATTTCAGTTTACTGAGCATTCCTGAGTTCTCAGCATATTTTTTCAATGTATGAGTTAAACCTCTTCTAAACCCTGAAAGATGAGTACCTCCTTCGTGGGTGTTGATATTGTTTACATAAGAATGAAGATTTTCGGTAAAAGAAGTATTGTAGGTCATGGCAACTTCTACTGGAATACCGTTTTTTTCTCCTTCCATACTGATCACATCTTTGATCAATTGTTCGCGTGTTGCATCGAGGTATTCAACAAATTCTTTTAAACCTTCCTTACTGTAATATTCTTCATGGATAAAGTTACCTTCATCATCTTTATTTCTCTTATCGGTCAGTGTAATAGTTATTCCCTGGTTCAGAAAAGAGAGTTCACGCATTCTTGCAGCGAGGGTGTCATAGCTGTAATCAATTTCAGTTTGAAAAATGCTGTCATCTGCTTTAAAAGTCACCATGGTTCCTGTTTCGTCAGATTCTCCAACAACTTTGACAGGATATAAAGCTTTTCCCCGCTCGTATTCCTGTTGCCAGATTTTTCCTTCACGGTAAACCGTGGCGGTTAGGTGATTTGACAATGCGTTTACAACGGAAACTCCAACACCGTGTAATCCACCGGATACCTTATAGGAATCTTTATCAAATTTACCACCAGCACCGATCTTGGTCATAACCACTTCCAGTGCAGAAACGCCCTCTTTTTTATGCAGACCTACAGGAATTCCCCTCCCGTTGTCTTTTACACTTAATGAATTATCTTCGTTAATAATGACATCGATCCGGTCGCAGTGCCCGGCCATAGCCTCATCAATGGAGTTATCAACAACTTCATAAACCAAATGATGCAATCCTCTGGTACTTACATCTCCTATATACATTGACGGACGCATACGTACATGCTCCATTCCTTCCAACGCCTGAATACTGTCAGCAGAATATTGATCTTTTTTTATTTCTTCACTCATATTTTTAGTAGTATTTTTTTTGGTAAAATAACAAACGTACAAATATAATAAAAGCGCTGTTTTTAGCCCTAAAATATTTGATTAAAAGCACCGACTTATTAACATTTTTGTTATTAAATAGTGTTTTTTACGGTTCTTGCTAATATTAGAATTGAACCCATAAAAAAAGCCCGATGAACGGGCTTTTATCTAACTCGTAAACTCAAAATTTAGAGTATTTGTAAAAAATAGAAAATCTGCAATAATATTTGTCCCCTCATTAAAAACAGATTCTGTAAGTAAAATAACTTCCTGTATCTGAAGAAAACAGGAAATCACTTTACATGAACGCAATATAAGAATCAAATCTAAAGGAAATCTGAAGTTATAAAAAAATCCCGGTTCAAAAAAAATGAACCGGGATTGTTGTGCAAATTAAAATAGCTTAATATTTCAATGTATTTTTTGTTAGACTTACTGATATTAATCCCCTCAGTTAACATGAATAAGTTTAACTTTTATATTTCGGCCTTCATAAAAAAATATGAATTTGAACTTTTCCGAAACCCGTAATAAATCAATTATTCGATTAATTACACTGCAAATATATGGGTAGATTCTAAAGATAATCTGAAGTTATAAAAAAATCCCGGTTCAAAGAATGAACCGGGAAGTGTTGTGCAAATTAAAATAGCTTAATATTTCATTGTATTTGCGTATGTGTTAGATTGTACTAATATTAATCCCCTCAAATAACATTAATGCAGATCTAACGTTTATCGTCACA
Source organism: Flavobacteriaceae bacterium (assembly GCA_024762795.1). Lineage (GTDB taxonomy): Bacteria > Bacteroidota > Bacteroidia > Flavobacteriales > Flavobacteriaceae > Namhaeicola. Next base: position 28,346 of record JANTGS010000005.1, read on the forward strand.
TTTGCGACTGGTTTATTTCAGTATCATTATTGAAATGATTTTGAACTTTCTGAAACAAGTAAAAAATGATTTAATCAACTTTTTACGGGGCAAATATATTTCCTGAATCTGAAGAGATTTTGAAGTTTACACAAGATTTAAAAATAAATTGTAAAATGATGCATTTGATCGGTAAAAGTGTGTTTAATCTTCCAATCGTGTACATCACAAATTTTCTTGACAATGGCCAGCCCCAGGCCGAAAGAGTCAGATGCGGTACTCTCTTTTTTAAATCTTTCAAAGATCTTATCTGAATCAGTTTTAAGTTCTATTCCGGTATTAGAGATCATAATAAAGAGATCATCTGTAACAACCTCAATGGTTCCGCCTTTAACATTATGTTTTATCGAATTCCCTATCAGATTTGAAATAATGGTATCAAATAACATGGGATTTGCTTCAATTTTTACATCAGGTTTAAGCTTTTTTATAACTTTAAGTTTCTTATTGCTGATAAAATCCTCAAAGATTTCAAGTTGTTCAACGATTATTTCATTGATATCGATCTCTTCTTTGTTGCTGTATTGCTGGTTATCGATCTTGGATAGCATCAACAGGGTTTTGTTGAGTTTAGAAAGTCTTTTTGAAGCCGAATAGATATCGCTGATTAATTTCTTTTCCTCATGCTTCAGATTTTTCGATTGCATAAGATACTCCAGCTTTGTTTGCATAATTGCCAGAGGTGTTTGCATTTCATGCGAAGCATTATCGGTAAATTCTTTTAAATTGGTAAAATCGTTACGTAATTTCTCTGTTAGTTTTGAAACAGAATCATTAAAGATTTTAAACTCATCAATATCGGTTTGCTCAAGTTCTATACTTTTATTCTTTTCAACGGAGAAATTCTTTAGTGAGTTCAGATTCTTATTAAAGGGTTTTAACAATTGGTTAAACACCATGGTGTTGATAAAAAAGAAAGTAATAATCAGTAAAAGAATCACGATACCTACAGATAAACTAATGGCCAGAATAAATTCATGATTCTTTACCAGAGAACTTCGGGTGATAATTTTATAAGTTCTTCCTTGCAGAGTTTCAACAGAAGTAAGTTGCCTGTACAATTCATAATTCTCTACTCCTTTAACAATTTGATACATGAGTGTATCTTTATAGTAAAGGGTGTCTTTTACAGGATTTTTTGCCTTAAAATCCTCAACATCGAAAATAGGCAGAGGATAGTCGTATTTGATACGTTGTTCAATAATATCCTTATCGCGGAGTAGTTTTTCATCTTGTCGTTTGGTTACGATATTTTTAAAGATAAAGTATATTACTGCACTCGACATTATAAAGATAATGATAGAGTATAAAATATAAGACCTCCTGGTTTTATTGATCAATTTCATTAATCACCAAATTTATAGCCTAAACCATAGATGGTTTGAAGATAATCTGTTGCCCCTTTCTTTTTAAGTTTTCTTCTGAGATTTCGCATATGGGTATAAATAAAATCAAAATTATCGGCCATATCAATACTATCTCCCCACAGGTGTTCAGCGATCGATTCTTTGGTAAGTACGCGGTCTTTATTGGTAATAAAATAGAGTAGCAGATTGTATTCTTTTCGGGTAAGTTCAATAGCTTCCTGATTTACTTTTACAGTTTTTGCTGTAGGGTCGATCTCGATCTCATGAAATGTAATGCTGTCTTGCCCCTTGAATTTTTGTCTTCTGATCAATGATTTTACCCTTGAATTCAGTTCCGCCAGATGAAAGGGTTTTGTAATATAATCATCTGCCCCCAGGTCAAGTCCTTTAAGTTTGTCATCCAGTGAATTTCTGGCACTGACAATAAGTACTCCTGTTGAAGGAGATTGTTTTTTTATTATCTTTAGCAGATCCATCCCGCTTCCGTCAGGTAAATTAATGTCGAGAATTACAATATCATAATTGTAGGTGATCAGTTTGTCCTCGGCATCGAAAAAATTATAGGCAAATTCGCAAACAAAATCCTCTTTTTTCAGATATTTACAGGTAACATCCACAAGGTCTTTTTCATCTTCAACGATCAGTATCTTCATTTTTTAAAATTTTACTCTTTTTAAAAAGAATTTTATACAAAGGTAGAGAATTCTTAAATAAGATTTATTTCCCGGCATTTTTTAAAAAAGAAGTTTGTAGGAATTCTTGTCTTTTTTAAAGGAATATCCAATGGTCCATTCAACATAATCGGCATGAAATTCAGTTACTTTTAAACCAACACCGGTGATAAAATTTTTCTTTTTACCGGCCAGATATCTAAATCCGATGCGTTGATAAAGGCGTTGTTCAAAATTCTCGGTATTATAATTTAGGTGGACTCCAAAATTGAGAGGGATATAAATACGTTCTGTAAGTACCCATTCCCAGATGCCCACAAAACCATAACTAAACCGCTTTTTAAAATTACTTTTATCACTTTCTACACGATCTAAGGAACCGGCTGTATAAAATAACTCCATTCCACCGCCAAAGCGATATTTATAATTGCGTTGCCATAAATAACTCAGTCCCAGTGACGATTTAAAATAAACAGATCTTCCGTATTCAAAATTCTTGTTGCCCACAGCGTAAAAAACATCTACCATGGTTAAAGGTATGTATTCTTTTACTTCAACCTCTTTCAGATCTGTTTCTGTATCGTCAAAATTATATTGTACCAATAAGGTTAGGGGCAGCAAATTAACCCCTCTGTTGGGTAAATGTATTCTTCCGTTTGAAAAATGTTTGAATCCGGCACCAATACCGGCTACCCAGTGGTCGCTAATGTTGTATCTACCCTCAAGAGAAAAACCAATATATACATTCCTTGCCGATCCTAATAATATATTACCGGGGTTTTCTTCCGGATCATAATAATTAAAGTTAAAAGCCATTCCCAGGCCGAGGGTGTAAAACCAGTTCCATCTACTTTGGGTATTGTGCATGGCTCTTATGGGAAAATCCATAAATCCATAAACTCCAAAAGGTTTTCCAAAAGCGTTGCTGTTAAAATTACCGCTGTAAATTCCCAATCCGTATTTCGGAGCTTTATACAATCTGGAGTAAACATCATTTTCTTTTCTCTGCCAGGCGAGTCGCAAATCAATACCATAATAATCTTCTATTCCTTTTTCTCTTACACTTTTAATGATCCCTCCATAATCGAATTTAAGCTGGGAATACAGATTGTATTTCTTTTTATTTTTATATGCTCCGGCAGATCTGATGCTGTCATGAGAGGTAATTTTAAGTGTATTTTGTGCATAGTTTGTTTTTACCCACAAAAAAAAGAGTAATAGGAAGGTGGTAAAGTGCAGTATTTTATATGTTTTTCTCTGAAACAGTTGTTTTTATTTAGGTGGGCAAATGTAATGAAAAACATAATATGATAAATAATAAAGATCTTTATAAATCTGCCTATTTTATAATAAAAGGGATTTTACTGCGTTATAGTATCTCAAATATACAGTTACATATATTCTAAATTGCTATGAAAAGAATCTATATTATTGCTGTTTTTGTATGTTTTTTTATGTTACAAAACCAGATCCACGGTCAGGGATTTGCTCAGTTAGACAAAAATCCCGTTGACATTGCGTATTTAAAACTTAAGAATTTCTCAAAACCATTGATCAAGGTGGTTTACAGCAGGCCCGAAAAAAAATCTGAAAAGGTTTTTGGCGAGCAGGTACCTTTTGATAAGATCTGGCGCACAGGAGCTAATGAAGCAACTGAAGTTAAATTTTATAATGATGTCAGGGTTGGAAACAAGATCGTAAAGAAAGGAATTTATTCTTTACAAACTATACCGGGAGAGAAAGAATGGACCATCATACTTAACAGTAAGACCGACACCTGGGGTGCCGTTTTCTATGATCCGGAAAAAGATGTGGTAAGAATTAAGGTTCCTGTAAAAAAAGGAAAACCTGTTGATATCTTTTCAATCGCATTCAAGCAAAATTATAACGATACTTTTATGGTACTTGCCTGGGATACAGCACGTGTTGGAATTCCAATAGAAACCAATGTACAGGTTTTGGCCGATTTGTATTAAGTAGAAAAACAGACTATTATGAAAAATATTTACTTAAAATTATTACCCATATTTTTATTTACTGTGCTTAATTCAGGGGCTCAGGAATTCAAAGGAATTGATAAGAGTCCTCATGATATTGTATATTACAGGGCAAATAAAATTACGCCTCCCGAGATCAAAGTGCTTTACGGGCGACCTCAAAAAAAAGGCAGGAAGATCTTTGGCGATCTGGTGCCATACGGAAAAATATGGCGCACCGGAGCTGATGAAGCTACAGAGATTACTTTTTATAAAGATGTGAATTTTGGAGGGAAAGATGTTAAAAAAGGTAGTTACGTACTTTACACCATTCCGGGAGAGAAAGAATGGACAGTTATTCTTAATAAAAATCTTGATGCCTGGGGAATAAATGGATATGATAAAAGAAAGGATGTGGTGAGAGTGCCTGCAAAAGTGTCAAGAGCAGAACCTGTTGAGGCTTTTTCAATTGGATTTAAAGGGAAGAACGATAAGCTAAAGATGACTCTTGGCTGGGATATTACAAGGGTTACGGTTCCTATAGAAATCAATTAATTTTACCGAACTATTTGGTTAAGGTCAGGTTTCTGGCATCATAATACAAGGCTGCAGCTCCCATAACAGATATTTCAGATTGTTCTGATGCTGTGATCACCAGATTTTTTAATGAGTTTTTATAAGGAAAACTCCTGACAATCTCATTCATCGATTTTTTAAAAAATGGGAAGGCTTTGGAGATAATTCCTCCAAGCACAATAATCTCGGGGTCCAATGTAAATAAAATAGTTTTTAACAGATTGCCCAGGTGATGTCCGTACTGTTCGAAAATAGCAAGTGCAATCTTATCTTTTTTTAAGGCCCTTCTATGAACAAGGTCGAATTTCATTCCGTATTTTTCTTCAAAATACCCAAGAGAGCAATAATATTCATAATCGTATTCTTTATAAGGTAAAGAGCCTATTTCACCTGCCCCGCAGTTTGTTCCTGAATACAGATGGCCTTTAAAAACAATTCCTGCTCCTACGCCCTGACTCAGGATCAAACCAACAACATTTTCATAGGATTTTGCACTTCCGAAATACTTTTCGCCTACAACAAAGCTGTTGGCATCATTATTAACATACACCTCTACCTTAAAGTGACTTTCCAGGAGGTCTTTTAAATATACTTCCCGCCAGGATTGAATATTTTGAACCTTATAAACTATACCTTTTGCTGTGTCGACAAGGCTGGGAACCCCAACGCCAATTCCAACAACATCCTCCTCAAAGACCTCTGTAATCGTACTGATCAGTTCAGTCAGTATCTTTTCTTCACTTCCAGAATTATTGATACGCCTGCTTACGGTTTTTACCAGCAGGTTATTTCTGACTATACCGGCAATCAGATTCTTTCCGTCGAGGAAAACGCCTACAATAGTACTGTCAATAAATTTATCCATAGATTCTGTTTTGTTATTGATCAATTCTGTCGTAATACAGAGATGCCGCCCCGAAAACAGCTGAATTTTTGTGTTTTGTAAAACTGATCTCAAGATTCTTTACCGATTCATGGTAGGGAAAGGTGTTGATGGTTTTTATCATACTGTTTAAAAAGTAATCTTTTGAACCCGAAACAGATCCGCCAATACTAATCTTTTTAGGATCTACTGCAAAGAGAATAGTTTTTATAAAATTTCCCAGATGTTTTCCAAATTCTTCAAAGGCTTTTAATGCCTGAGGATTATTGTTCTTTGCTTTGATCAGCATATTTTCTCCTCTTTCTTTATAGTGATCCTGAAAGAATTTACCACTGCAGTAGTCTTCATAGATACCTTCCAGATAAGGAATCGAACCAAATTCACCCGAACCGCAGTTGGCATCCTGCAATAAATGTCCGTTGCTGATGATGCCTGAGCCGATTCCTGTTCCCAGAGTAACTCCTACAAAAAGGTCTTTATTTTTTTGATCAACAAGACTGTATTCGCCTAAAGCATAGCAATTGGCATCATTATCAATAAATACAGGAACCTGAAATCTTTTTTGTAAAATCTCTGCTAGAGGTACTTCTTTCCATGAAGGAATATTCTGCACTTCATAAACAATACCTTTTTCCCGGTTTACTACACTTGGAACACCAATTCCAATCCCTTTAATGTCTTTATTAATTAAAGGTTCTATGGTTTTGATGATCTGTCCGACAATGACCATCGGATCATCTGAAAATCCATCGATCAGGTTATAATCTTTTTTAAGGATCTCAATCCCTTTTACAATACCGGCCTCTACCTTTGTTCCACCAAGGTCCACACCGATCAAACTGATATTTTTGGCTTCGATTGTCATTAATCTTCTTTCTTTCTCAGGTTGATGGTTTTATTTTTGATCAGTGGTTTTGCCCAGAATCCAATGCTCAAAATAAAGGCAAGAATTACAAAGTTAAACAGCATTCCTACTTTGAGAGAGGTTAGGTCGCTAATAAATCCGATCAGTAATTGTACTACAGCACCTCCCATGATTCCGCTTACGAGGATGCCGGCAAAAGCTCCGTGATGTTCTTTCATCGAATTTAATGCCAGTGAGAAGATGATAGGATACATTACAGACAGGAAAAATCCGCTGGCCTGGAAAGAATAAAGCGACATTTCTGCCGATCCGAATAAGGCAAATGCCAGAGATATTATGGCTAAAACTGTAAATATTTTTAATACTACTTTACTGTCGAGAAATTTCAACAGAACAAGTCCTAAGATACCACCAATGGTCATCAACCCCCAGAAGTTACCTACAGCAGCTGCTCCTACAGTTTCGTAGTCATAACCGTGATACACCTGCAAAAATTTCGACATCCAGTAAGAAATTCCCTGTTCAACACCTACATAAGAGAAAATCCCTAAAAAGAAAAGAATTACGGTCTTATTTTTAAACAAAGCGATGTAGCTGTCCTTTGTACCTACTTTTTCATCTTCGTTGAGTTCAACTTTTGGAAATCTGATCAATAAAATAAGTACAATCATCAGGATGCTCAGTCCGGCAAAGATCCAATAAATGGAAACCCATGAAAGATTCTCGGGAGTAATACCCGATAAAAACTGTATGATCGGGCTTGTATTTTCATCATTACCAATGTTTGTTACCAGCCAGGAATATACCAGCGGGCTAACAAACGAAGCTGCTCCGAAGATCAGCTGTGCCAGTACAGAGGTGAGTGCATAATTTTCCTCACCCCCCGAAACTCTTAGCAATGGGTTGATCACCACCTGAAGGACTGCCATACCGGTTCCGATAGTAAACAATGAAAAAAGGAAGGTGCTGAAAGTTGGTTTTTGTGCAAAAAGCAGAGAGGCTAAGGCAGCCAGTAAAAAACCTAAGATCATCATCTTCTTTTCACCATATTTTTCAACCATAAAGCCTGCCGGAATTGACATAACCCCATAGGCAATAAAAAAGGAGAAAGGCAGAAAACCTGCCATGGTTTCACTTAAGGTAAAACTTGATGAGGCGCTCGGGTTCAATGCTCCGAGGATATTCGTTAAAAATGAAATAACGAAAAAGGATAATAATATTAAAGCTACAATGATATAATTACGTTTCATAATTTAATTTTGAAATGAGTAAATGTTTAATTTTTATTCTTTAACTTTCCATCCCCGGAATGTAAATTTTACTTTTTTATTGAGAACTAGATTCTTTTTAATTTTTGCTTTGTATTGATGAGTTTCTCCCGGAAGTAAACTTATGTAATTATCCGACCACAGAACAGGTAAAATTGAAGCATTTGTCATTGTGTCGATAAGTCTTAATTCCGTAAAGAATGCGATCTGATGGGTTGTGTTTTTCAGTTCTACATTATAAACCTGATATTCTCCTTCATTACTTTCTATAACAGAAAAAGATAATTTTACAGGCTTTAATTCATTGAGTTGTGTGAAATCTGCATATTGTTTACTTGGAGTGTGATAATACCAGCTTGGAACTTTTGCTTTATAATCCAGGATATCCTTTTTTCTGCTCAGCCAGTAAAAATTATCGGTGATCTCCCGGTTAGAATTATTTATAATTTTCAAACTTAGAAAATAAGTATCTGTTAAACCTGATATTTCTGGTAGTTCTATAACTTTTTTTGAGGAGTTTGCAGGTAGGTCGGTTTTAATGTCTTTTGCAAACAGCACTTTTGAATGAATATCATAAACTTTAATTTGCAGTTTTAGTCCGGTAGAATTCTTAAGCTGATCGTTAACCAGATAAACGGAGTTGTCACCATAATTATACATAGCCTGTATTGGTTTTCCTGCTTTTTTGGTAGCGTAATAGGCACCGTTGGGCATTAGGTAGGTATCGTATAATTGCCAGTACATTTCCGGCCAGGCCGAATTGAGCATCCACTGAATTACGCCAGTAGCTTTATATCTGTTTATCGAAAAGGCCTCAAACATCGGACGCATCAATTCGTAGTTAAGCATCTGAGCTTTAAATGCGTATTCTTCAACATTCTTGGCTTCACCATATCTTTTGTTGAGCGCTTCGGTAAATCTGCTGAGCGTATTGAATTCATTTCTCCCACAATGGAAATCCCAAACATCATTGATCGGCCAGAGATCTTTTTCAGGAATCATTCTTTTAATACTTTCCAGCGGTGGTACCTGAGCTCCGGGACCGGTTTCGGTATTAAAACCAAAAGCTCCTCCGTATAAAGTGTCTTTGTACCAGTAAACCGGGGGAACATAAGCATAAGGCCCGCGCATTTTTACTCCGCTGGGTCCTGCAAGGGAAGTCCATTCTTTTGCCGATTGCAGATAAGCTCTGGTTGAATCATATTTATGAAAAATATCAAAATATTTCTTTTCGAGTTCAGGTTTCGGAATACAATCACTCCCTGCCGACCAGGCAAAGATAGAAGGGTGATTTCGCAACCATACAATTTGATCTTTCCAGGCTTTGGACATCATTTCAATATCCTGAGGAGAAGTAATACCACCGTAAGTTTCATCGGTAGGTTTCCCGAGGTAATTCTCCCATTCCCAATGACAACTCCATCCCACCATAACCAAGATTCCCATTTGGTCACATAGGTTATACATGGTTTGATCCTTACCCCAGAAACCTTCCAGGCGAATGGTGTTAAGATTCATATCTTTCACATATTCCAACTGTGCTTTAATGTAATCGGGGGTGTCGTTTAACGTCATATGATCTACCCAACCCCCGCCTCTGATCGATATTTTCTCTCCGTTAATTTTAAAACCTCTGTGGCCTTCTTTTGTAAAATATTGTGACACTTCTCTGATCCCGAAGTCAAATTCCTGTGAGTCGATCTCTTTTCCATTTGCAAAAAATTGCACTTTTGCGTGATAGAGTTCAGGAGTTCCTAAAGTGTGTGGCCACCATAATATGGGGTTTTTCAGGTGTAATTGTTTAAAATCTTTTGAAGTAAGGGTAATTTTCTTTTGTTCTCCTTTTTTTAAAGTAACTTTTTTATTGATAGCGATATCTCCAATCTTAATTCTTAGATCTCCGCTGATTTCTTTATTAAAGTTTTGTAGGTAGGTGGTAAAGATCAGGTCAGTTTCTTTATAATTACCATTTTTAAAAGAAGATTCAATATATGGATCTTCAATACTTACGCCATTATTAGAAATAAGTAAAACATCTCTAAAAATTCCCATATTGTTATCGGGTGGTGCCGGATTCCAGTCAACAAATCCAATGGTGTAATCGCCGGGTTTTGGAGGGTAGACTTTTACTGCAAGAATGTTTTTTCCTTTTCTAAGATATTTATTAACAGGGTATTTGTATTGTCGGAAAGGATTGATCACTTCTTCTTTAGAGGCGATCTTTTTGCCGTTCAGCCAGATCTCTGCACTGTAATTGATACCTTCAAATTTTAATAGAAAGATTTTGTTAAGGTCGTTCATGTTAAATTCAGTACGATACCACCATGCATTTTTAAAGGGCCTGGTATCAACTTTTTCAATATTTTTACCGATAAAAATATCTTTATACGCTCCGTTTTCCATCTGCGCATTTAAAACAGTTGTAGGAACATTCGCCCGGATCCATCCTTTTTTATTAAGATTTTCCGAAGAGATCACTTCCCCTTTATTCCCGGATTTTTCACTGCTTTGAACCTGCCAGTCCTTTAAAAGGATTCTTTGGCTTTGTGAAAATGAGGTTAAATAAATTCCTGTCATAAATAAAAAGAGTAAGAAATTCTTCATCGTACCGGAGTTTTAGATTTCTCATCAAAAGTATAAATAATAATTAGAAGTGCAAAATATTGTGCAATAATAATTTATAATAATATTATAATGCAAAAAATTGCACTCATCTAAAGATTTACCTCTGAAAGATTAAATTTATAGTTTGGATTACTTGATCTTTAAAGTAGAATTTTTAATGATAAATTTTGAAGGAATGATAAGGGTATTGTTTTCGATCTTTTTATTTTCTATCATTTTAAACAATTCTGCGATTGCCCTGTTCCCGATCTCTGAACCTGAAAAATGAATAGAAGTAAGCTGCGACGGGTTAGCGGCTTCGTTTTTATGGTTGCTAAAACCGATTAAAAGCATATCCTTTGGTGTGCTGAGGCCTTTACTTTTTAACCACTCAATAATTTGATTGCTGAGGGTATTACCGGGAGAAATTATTCCATCGGGTAATTTTGATTTTGTATAAAGTTTGTTCAGATGATCAATCAGCCTAATATTATCAAAATCTTTTATTATGATATGATCTTTAGAATACTCCTCATCAGCATCTGCATAAGCATTTTTATAACCTTCGATCATATCTGCGTAAAACGGATTGTTTGGATTTCCTGCAAATAGAAGTATATTTTTGGCTTTCATAGAGAACAGATGATTTACAGCTTTATAAGTGCCGTGGGAAACATCTGGTATAACGGTGGAACCGGATTGTTCCTGATCAGAGTTATTGATAAAAACAGTTGGAATATTGTATTTTACAAATTGATTCAGGTGGTCTATTGGAGTACTTTTATCAAAAATAACGGCGATCACACCCTCTATATTCATATTGATCAATGATTGGGCATAGGTTTTTTCTATTTCCGGATCCTTGTTGGTATATGCAATGTATAAACTATACCCCCTTTCTTTGGCAGTATTTTGTATGCTCTCAACCATGTCAATATAAAACTGACTGTTCAGAACGGGTAATAAAAGACAGATCGTTCTGTTTTTATCAACTTTCATATATGCCGGCAGATTGGGTTGGTAACCCAGGTTTTTAGCAGCATTCCAAACCTTTTCTTTTGTAGACTGACTGATCTTTGGATGATTGTTTAAGGCTCTTGAAACGGTAGAAAGCGAAATATTTACAGCTTCTGCAATATCTTTTATGGTAACATTTTTTTTCTTCAAAGGTTTGATATTTAGTTGTCTAAATGTAAAAGAAGTATTAAGATCATTACAAAACTATATAATAAAATGAAATAAAGATAATTGATACAGCCTTCTTTTTAAAGGATCAGAAAACTGTATCAATTGATCTTTTCGCAGGTTTCTTTTATTTCTTAAAAATAAAATCTTCTAAATGCTTCCAGGGCGGCATAATCAGCCAGGCCTAAGGCATTGTACTTCTCGGCTGTTTCTCTGTTCCTGTCTTCAGCCCTCATCCAGAATTCTCTTGAATCATCTCCTTGATAGAGAGCTCCGTCTTTTTGCGACTGGTGGTAGAAGATAGAGTTTCTTTTCTTCAATACCTGATCAGGACTCATAGGAACGGTCATTTCAATTTCATGAATATCCCATTCGTACCAGGCTCCTTTGTACAGCCAAACCCTACAATCTTTAATATATCTTTCTTTTTTCTGATCTTCCAGCGCTTTAAAAAGAGATTCGAGACAGATCTTATGCGTACTATGAGGTCCGGCCAGATCTTCGGAGGCAAAGATCTGATGAGGTTTTATCCTGGCTATCAATCCTGTCATCAACCGGATATCATCATTGCTTAATTTTTTCTTGTTTGCAGTTCCTGTTTCGTAAAAAGGAAGATCTAAAAAGTGTACATTTTCATCGGGTACTCCGAGATATCGCATAGCGGCGATAGATTCTTTTCTACGGATCAGGCTTTTTAAATTTCTTACCGCTAAAGTATCTATTTCATATTCTTTTTTTGATTTAAGATCTTTAATAATTTTTTTGGCATTCGGATTGTCCTCATTTAGAGCCAGAGATACTTCGGCAAATTTCATCGCTTCGTCATCTGCCACGGCAATATTTCCAGAAGTTTGGTAGGCAATATGAACATCATGTCCCTGTTCTACCAGACGGTCAATGGTGCCTCCCATTGAGATCACATCATCCCCGGGATGTGGGCTAAAAACAATAACTCTTTTTCTTGAAGGGTTTTTACGCTCAGGGCGATTAGTATCATCAGCATTGGGTTTCCCGCCGGGCCATCCGGTTATGGTGTGTTGTAACCTGTTAAACAGAATAATATTCAGGTTATAGGCAGAACCATGATCAACCAGAAGGTTAGACATTCCGTTGTTGTTGTAGTCTGTATCTGTAAGTTTTAAAACTGATTTTTGTTTCAGATCACTCAGCCATACAGCCGCTTTTAAAGTAAGATTATCTGTCCAGTCACAGGATTTGACTAACCATGGAGTTTTAATTCTTGTTAATTCCTGTGATGCTCCATCATCCAAAACAAAAGTACAATTCTTATGATTTTGCAGATATGAGGAGGGAATATCTGAGGTTACATTTCCTTCAATGGCTTTTTTAACCACCGAGGCTTTGTTGATACCCCAGGCCAATAGAACAATTCTTTTAGATTTTAGTATAGTACTGATCCCCATGGTTATAGCTACTTTAGGAACGTTTTCTATTCCCAGAAAGGCAGGAGCAGCATCCACACGGGTAATGTGATCAAGCGTAATATTTCTTGTTCCGGAATTGTAATGCGATCCCGGTTCGTTAAATCCAACGTGCCCGGTTCTACCAATACCCAGTAACTGAAAATCAAGTCCGCCGGAATCTTCTATTTTTTTATCATAAGCGATACAGTAATTCTGAATCTCATCCGGAGCGATGGTTCCGCTGGGTATATTGATATTTTCGGGTAGAATATCGATATGATTAAACAGGTGTTCATGCATAAAATACCAGTAACTCTGCGGATTCTCCTTTTCCATCGGATAGTATTCGTCAAGATTGAAAGTAACCACATTTTTAAAGCTCAGCCCTTCTTCTTTGTGCATTCTTACCAGTTCTTCGTACACGTCAATTGGAGAGGAACCTGTTGCCAGACCAAGTACACACTTTTTCTTCTGTTTTGCTTTCTTTTTGATGAGTTCGGCAATTTCCAATGCCACTATTTTTGAAGCTTTAAGGGAATCGTTAAAAACCACATTGTGGATTTTCTCAAACCGGGTGTCTTCAAATTTCCCGGGTTCTTTGTATTTAATCAGATCGGTTTTCATAAGTACTATGTTTTTTAATTTACTTTTTCTCCGTTAATATAAGTTTCCATTACTTTGACGTAAGGAATTTTTTCTGCTGGTATTTCCATAACATTCTGATCGAGGATTACAAAATCGGCAAATTTTCCGGGTTCGATACTTCCTTTTTCCTCTTCCTCAAAATTAGCATAAGCTGCCCATATGGTCATACCCTTTAAGGTTTCTTCTTTGCTTAAAGCATCTTTCATTTGAAATCCGTTTTTCGGATATCCTTTTAAATCTTTTCTGGCCACGGCCGCATAAAAAGTAAGCATAGGATTCACTTTTTCAACGGGAAAATCAGTTCCCAGCGCAACCAATCCGTATTCATCTAATAATTTTTTATAGGCGTAGGCTCCTTTCATTCTTTCTTTACCGAGTCTGTCTTTTGCCCAGTACATATCGCTTGTGGCATGGGTAGGTTGGATAGAAGGAATAATATACTTAAAAAAGTCAAAATCTTTATCATCTATGATCTGTGCATGTTCAATGCGCCACCTTCTGCTTTTGTCTTTATGGATGGCCTCCGAGTAGGTTTTTAGCAGGAAATAATTGGCAGAATCGCCAATGGCATGCGTATTCATCTGAAAGTCGGAATCGGCAATGCGTTTTGCGGTCTCCTCAATGGTTTTCAGGTCGTTTACAAGAGCACCGTAATGTCCGGGTCTGTCACTATAGGGTTTTTTTAAAGCAGCTCCTCTTGAACCCAAAGCACCATCTGCATAGAATTTAAAGGATCTGACATTGAGTCGATCGGTTTTAAAGATCCCGTTTTTAAGATAATAGTCGAGATTCTTTTTACTGGCAGAAACCATAGCATAGATCCTGATCTTTAGTTCTCCGGCCTGTTGTAAACTGTCGATAAGTTCGATGATATTTCTGTCTAAACCGGCATCATCCACTGTGGTGAGACCAAGATTAAGACAATATTTCTCTGCATCTTTTAGGGCTTTAGCGGCTTGTGTTTTTGTTTCCTGCGGGATAATATTTGAAACAGCATCCATGGCATTATCGATCAAGACTCCGGTTATTTTCCCATTCTTTTTTATGATCTCACCTCCGGAAACCTTGGTTTTATTGTTAATTCCTGCAAGGTCAAGTGCCTTTTGATTGGCGAGCAAAGCATGCCCGTCAATTCTTTTTATCGCAACAGGGGTGTCGGGAAATAAAAGATCTAAAGTGTCCTTTACAGGGTACTCTTTAACTTCCCAGTCGTTTTGATCCCACCCGCGGCCAAAAATAAATTTTGCATGATTTTTCTTTTGAAAAGAGGTGATCTTATCAACCACTTCTTTAAAACTTTTTGTGCCGGCGGCATCGACCAGTTGCATATAACTTCCGAGTCCGTAAAAATGACAATGTGCATCGATCAGTCCGGGAAGGATCGTTTTCCCTTTTGCATCCAGTATCTGATCACTTTTATAATCTTTAAGAATATCTTTTGTATTTCCAACTGCAATTATTTTTCCGTTTTTAATTGCAAAAGACTCTGCTTTGTCAAAGTTATTGTTTACAGTGTAGATATTTCCATTGGTGATGATAAGTTCTGCAAGCTTTTTATTATCACAGGATTGAAGCGCAAAAATTATTAAAAGAAGTGTAAAATATTTCATAATTCAGGTTTTTATTATAGAATAGCTTTTTTGATTTGAGGCATTTCTTTCCGTGCTAACTTATAACCAATTTGAAAAGCTTTGTTAACCATACTGCGGTCTAAAACATTTACTTTTGAGAGTTCAACAGGTGTCAGCACATAATTACACCGTGAAAATTTTCTGATATCATTGGCGTCGAGGCCTATATGATAAACCCGGTAAATTAGTTTAATGGTTGAATTGATTTGCGATTTACTGGTAGGTTTCAGTGGGTTTACAAAGCTCCCGATGATCTTTTCAAAGTTATTTTCAAGCGGCTCAATAGGGAAATTATTTAAAATTCCACCATCTGAATAGAGATTGCCGTTGATCTCTACAGGAGAAAATACAGGGGGAAGTGCAGAAGAAGCGATCAATGGATTGATGAGCTCTCCCTCTGAAAAGAAATCGAGTTTTCCGGAAAGCAGATTGGTTGCACTGATATAGGTGGGATATTTCAGGGTATCGAAATTATCTTCGGGAAAGAATTTTTTAAAATGAGTATAATATTTTTCGCTATCCATCAATCCGGGTTTGTTAAAAGTATACAGAGAAATACTTAACAATGGAGTCTTTCGAAAAAAGTTCAGCATATCATCAATAGAGTAACCGTAAGCATACAATGCAGCTACCAAGGCGCCACCACTGGTTCCGGAAACACCATCGGGTACAATTCCTTCTTCAAGTAGCGCCTTTATAAAGCCAACATGTCCAAGTGCCCTTACACCGCCTCCCGACAATACCAACCCGATTTTTCCTTTCATAAAAATAAAGTATTAGGATCAAAACAGTTATTTAAAAAAGGTTTTGTGCTTTAAAGCTTTAGCAGTAAATTTGCACTTTTCCAAAAAGCAGGGATACCCTATTTAAGAAACTGGTTTGTAAAGTTAATTTATCCAAACTTAATATAAAAATTAAAAACCAAAGGTGTGAAATACAATTTTAATGAGATAGAAAAAAAATGGCAAAAATATTGGTCGGAAAACCAGACCTTTAAAGCTGAAAATAAAAGTGATAAACCTAAATTCTATGTTTTGGATATGTTTCCTTACCCCAGTGGTGCCGGACTCCATGTCGGACATCCGTTAGGTTACATAGCGAGTGATATTTATGCCAGATATATGCGACATAAGGGATTTAATGTCTTACACCCAATGGGTTATGATTCTTTTGGATTACCGGCTGAGCAATATGCCATTCAGACCGGTCAGCATCCGGCAAAGACTACCGAAGAGAATATAAAAACCTACAGAAGGCAGCTCGATCAGATTGGCTTCTCATTCGACTGGAGCAGGGAAGTGCGTACATCCAATCCGAATTATTATAAATTCACGCAATGGATCTTTAAGCAGTTGTTTGAGTCGTATTACTGTAAAGATGCCGATCAGGCCAGGCCGATCGCTGAGCTGGAAGAGGTCTTCGAAATTGAAGGAAATAAAAATATCAATGCGGTAACCGATGAAGGAATTGAAATTTTTTCGGCAGAAGACTGGAAGAATTATTCTGAAATTGAAAAACAAAAGGTTTTATCAGAATATCGTTTGACCTATTTATCAGAAACTGAAGTGAACTGGTGTCCTGCTTTGGGAACTGTTTTGGCCAATGATGAGATCGTAAATGGTGTTTCAGAGCGAGGTGGACACCCGGTGGTAAGGAAAAAGATGAAGCAATGGTCGATGCGGATTACAGCTTATGCACAGCGATTACTTGACGGACTTGAAAAGATCGACTGGCCTCAGCCTTTAAAGGATTCTCAGATCAACTGGATCGGAAGATCGGAAGGAGCTCATGTAGAATTTGCAGTTCAGAATTCAGAATATAAGATCGGGGTGTTTACAACACGTCCGGATACAATTTTTGGGGTTTCATTTATGACTTTGGCACCTGAACATGAACTGGTACCGGAGATTACAACCGATGAATTCAAAGAAGCAGTTGATCAATACAGAACTGCAACAGCAAAGCGAAGTGAAAGAGACAGAATGGCTGATGTAAAGACCATTTCCGGTCAGTTTACAGGGGCTTATGCGATACATCCTTTTACCGGAAAACCCATCCCGATCTGGATTGGCGATTATGTGCTGGCAAGTTATGGTACCGGAGCTGTGATGGCTGTTCCCTGTGGAGATCAGCGTGATTATGATTTTGCAAAACACTTTGGAATTGAAATACCAAATATTTTTAAAGATGTGGATATCTCTGAAGCAGCCTGTGAAGATAAAAATGCCGTGATAGCAAATTCAGATTTCATTTCAGATCTTCCTGCAAAAAAGGCAATAAAGAAGATCATCGAAAAGTTGGAGGAAAAAGGAATTGGAAAAGGCAAGATCAATTACAGATTAAGAGATGCTATTTTCTCACGTCAACGATACTGGGGGGAACCCTTTCCTGTATATTACAAGAATGATATGCCCTATATGATTGATTCTAAATATTATCCGATCACTTTACCCGATGTTGAAAAATATTTACCTACTGAAGATGGGAAACCACCATTGGGAAATGCACATACCTGGGCCTGGGATACCGAAAAGAATGAGATCGTTTCTAATGAATTGATCGATCATAAAATCATTTTCCCGATGGAGCTCAATACCATGCCGGGCTGGGCGGGAAGTGCCTGGTATTTTAACCGTTATATGGATGCGAAGAATTCTGATGAATTTGCCGGAAAAGAAGCTTTGGAGTACTGGCGTGATGTTGACCTTTATTTAGGAGGAAGCGAACATGCCACAGGCCACCTCTTATATTCTCGTTTCTGGCAGAAATTCCTTTTTGATAAAGGTTTTGTTCCTGTAGAGGAATATGCAAAAAAACTGATCAATCAGGGAATGATCCTAGGTACGAGTGCTTTTGCATATCGTTGGGAGTATGAGAACAAAGAAAAGCCTGAGGAGCCAAAGAAGACTATTTTTGTAAGTAAGAATGTCATGGAAAGAATTCTGAAAGAAAGAGAAGGCCTGGGCAAGAAAAAGAAAGCTGTGGTTGGTGAACATGTTGATCTTTTGGGTGTTTCGAAAGTGAAGAAAGAAGATCAGTATTCTCATTTTACACCCATCCATGCAGATGTAAGATTTGTAAATGCTTCCAATGAGCTGGATGTTGAGGCTTTTAAAAACTGGAGGCCGGAGTTTAAAGATGCAGAATTTATTTTGGAGGATGGAAAATATATTGTTGGTCGTGAGGCTGAAAAAATGAGTAAATCCAAATATAATGTAGTAAATCCCGATGATATCTGTCACGATTACGGAGCAGATACTTTGCGTTTGTACGAAATGTTTTTGGGCCCGATAGAGCAGGCGAAACCCTGGAATACAGCAGGTATTACAGGAGTTTTTGGTTTCTTAAAAAGAATGTGGAAATTATATCATTCAGGAGAAGAAGGAGCATTTTTTGTTTCAGAGGAAGCTCCTTCCAAAGAAGAATTAAAAACACTGCATAAAACCATTAAAAAAGTTGATGAGGATATCGCTGATTTTTCTTTTAATACTTCAGTAAGTTCATTTATGATTGCTGTTAATGAGCTGACCGCTCAAAAATGTAATAAAAGAGCTATTTTAGAACCGCTGGCTGTTATTGTATCACCTTATGCACCTCATATTGCCGAAGAACTCTGGGAAAAACTGGGGCATAAAGAGTCTGTTTCAACTGCTGAATTCCCTGTCTTTGAAGAAAAATATCTGGTAGAAAGCACTAAGAATTACCCTATTTCTTTTAACGGTAAATTCAGGTTTACCCTTGAATTACCTTTGGATATGAGTAAAGATGAGATCGAAAGGGTTGTAATGGAGAATGAAAAAACTCAAAAGCAGCTAGATGGAAGGATTCCTAAAAAGGTAATCGTTGTCCCCGGGAAGATCGTTAATATAGTAGGGTAGTGAGTAGTTTTTTAGTCGAATCCATAGGAATTATTGCTGCAATACTTACTACTGTCGGTTTCGTTCCTCAAGTGTATAAAACTCTGATCACAAAGGATGTAAAAAGTATTTCTTTAAGTATGTATATTGTATTGTTTGTTGGGATCATCTTTTGGCTTGCCTATGGTATTCTGATAGACAGGTTTGCTATTAAAATGGCTAATATGGTATCAGCTTTACTTATCGGAACCATGATCGTTTTGAAGATCATCTACAAGGACAAAAGTTAACACGGTTGATTGTTGACAAGTACTGAAGAAGAAAAGCATATAATTTAGTATATTTGTTAAAAACCAAATGAAATGAAAAGAAATCTAACAAAACCCAAAGATTTTGTTGTCATATCTTTTCTTTTTGCTGTTTTTTTATCATTTAATATTGGGTATTCTCAAAATCTGTATATCGGATCGGGAGGAGAATTCTTTTTAAAGAATAATACCCCTTTTACAACGGGTAATACAGTTGTAACTCAGGATTCCTCGGGAAAATTCATGGTAGAGTCGGGTAATGACTGGGGTTCGGTAACCGAATATGTAAATGGTAAAGTAGAGGCAATAGGAAGAGGAGATACAAAATTACCAACAGGAGATAACGGAGTTTATGCCCCTGTTGTTGCGAGTCATACCGGAAATATGACAGCCACTTATTTTAATGCCACTCCTGCAAGCGGGTCCAACGGAGCCGATGTAGATGCAGTTTCCGATGTTGAATACTGGGAAATGACCGGAAATGCAATCGTAACATTGCCATGGAATGATAACAGTGGAATCTCTGCACTGGTGAATAACAACGGAGGAAAACTTGAATCAGTTGCCATTGTTGGCCTGAAAGGAGGAACCTGGAATCTGATCAGTGATACAAAAACCGGTACGGTTACAGGCGATCTGCAAAATGGTACTGCTACGAGTGATTCCAATGTTTCTGTAGATCTGAACGGATTTTCTCAATACACTTTTGGTATCGACCATCAGGTAGTTTTAAAGGTTGAAAATCTTCTTCTGAATAACAATATCAATATAGTTTCTAATCCTGTTTCTTCCTCTGATGAATATATACGTTTTGTTACGAAAGATGAAATGAAAGGTTTAAAACTTTCCTTGTTCGATTTAACAGGCAGGGAGATCAAAAATTTTGAAAACGTTACTACTTTTGGAAATATAGGTTCAGTAAAAAAACCTAATTTGAAAAGTGGAGTTTATCTGATCAAATTTGAACACGAAGGAAAACAGGGAGTTAAAAAAATAATCATCAAATAAAAAAATAAGATATGTTTAAAAATATACTATCAATCGCAATTATTGTACTTGTTGGATATACAGGTATGGCACAGGTCGGAATAGGAACCACTACACCGGATGCTTCTTCTGCACTGGATGTTACAGCTACAGATAAAGGTTTTTTGATGCCTCGAATGACTTCAACACAAAAAGATGCCATTGTTTCTCCAGCAGTGGGGTTACAGGTCTATGATACCGATACTAAATCTGTATGGACTTATGATGGAGCAGCCTGGAAAGAAGGTTCGGGAGGCGCAGGAAAATTTGTGGATGGAGCAACTTCAGACATTGCTTATTATCCGGGTAAAGTTGCCATAGGAGACAGAAATACTTTTGGAAACACACACACTTTATGGGTTGAAAAAGTTAAAGTTGACGATTCCAGTAATCACCCAATGAAACTGTATGCAGGTTATGGTGGAACCGGAACGAATGCTTCAACCGTGGGGATTATTGCAGAAACCCATAATACATCAACCGGAACCATCCAGAATGCTGCGGGTTTGTTTGGAATTGTTGATAATCATTCAGGAGCAAAAATAGATAATGGTTTTGGTTCGTGGAATTATATTTTAAACCATAGTACTCTTACCTATGGTGCCGGAGCTTACGATGTGATTTATAATTATTCCGGAGGTAATGCTGCTGCAGGTATTGGTACTTTAGGAGGTGTGGAGAATTATGCCGGAGGAAATGTAGATATTGGCGTTGCAGGAAATTTCTATATCAGTAATGCCGGCACAATGAATGAAGCCTATGGTATTTCGCTGGCTTATTACGGTGCCGGGTCAGTAACCGATTCTTATGCTATTTTTATCGATAAGGATTTTAATAAGGGAACCGGTAAAAATTATTCTATCTATTCAGCTTCTGATGCAGATTCATACTTTAACGGAAATGCAGGTTTCGGAACGGATACTCCTGCCAGAAAAGTGCATATCAGCGGTGTGATGAGGCTTGAACCTCAGGCTGCTGCTCCGGCAAACGGTGCTATGGGTGATCTGTATGTGGGCACCGATGGTAAATTGTATTTCCATAACGGAACAACCTGGAAAGAAGTACAATTAAACTGATGAGTTCTTAAACTTTGATCTGAATATTTACATTTTATGTAGTTTTTCTTTGCAGATAAAAAAAAGTTTATAAATTTGCTCACTTATTTATGAGAAAACAGAATTTAAATACCTGGTGGTGGACTTATCGAAACAAAATTTCGTGAGGAATCACTTTGGATAAAATATAAATCAAAGGCTTGTCTTCACGACAAGCTTTTTTTTTAGAACAATTTCAAAAATTTAAAATAGCAGAGAATAAAAATGAAATACCAATTAAAAACCCATTCGAAAAAGATCTTATCCGACACTATTACTCCGGTAAGTATTTATTTAAAGGTCAGAGATAAATATCCCAATAGTATCCTTTTGGAAAGTTCTGATTATCACGGTAATGAAAACAGTTTTTCTTATGTTTGCTGTAATCCTATTGCTGATATTACTGTGAAAAATGAGGAGATTATTAAAAGATTCCCGGATGGTAAAAGTGAAATTATTAAGATTAATGATAAGGTAGATGTACCTTCAGAGATCGATGATTTCAGCAAAAAGTTTCAGGCTTCTGATCAGAAATTCAAGTTTATTCATAACGGACTTTTCGGTTATATAAACTATGATGCGGTAAGATACTTTGAAGATATTTCCATCAGTAAAAAAGAAGGAGATCTAAAAATACCCGATGTGTATTATGCGGTTTATCAGAATATCATTGCGATAAATCATTTTAAAAATGAAGCATATATCTTTGCCCACTGTTATGATCAGAAGGAAAATACAGATGAGATCAAGCAGTTGATCGCCAACAGAAATTTTGCTACTTTTTCTTTTGAGAATCTTTCTGATGAAGATTCAAACTTAACAGATCAGGAGTATAAAGAACTAGTATCTCTGGCAAAGGATCACTGTTACCGCGGAGATGTTTTTCAGCTGGTCTTGTCGAGAAGATTTTCTCAGGGATTTAAAGGCGATGAATTCAATGTTTACCGGGCGCTGCGTTCTGTAAATCCATCACCTTATTTGTTCTATTTTGATTATGGTGATTTTAAGATCTTCGGTTCTTCACCCGAAGCTCAGCTGGTGGTAAAAGATCAAAAAGCTGAAATTCATCCTATTGCCGGAACTTTTAAGCGTACCGGAAATGACGAAAAGGATCTGGAATCTGCCAAAAGACTTTCAAAAGATGAAAAAGAAAATGCCGAGCATGTTATGCTGGTTGACCTTGCCAGAAATGACCTGAGCAGGAGTAGTGATCAGGTAAAAGTGGAAACCTATAAGGAAATTCAGTTTTTCTCTCATGTGATCCATCTGGTTTCTAAGGTTTCAGGTAGAAAATTTGATAATACTTCTACTTTTCAGGTGGTAGCCGATACTTTTCCGGCCGGAACACTTTCGGGGGCACCCAAACACAAAGCCATGCAACTGATCGATAAATATGAAAAGGTAAACCGGGATTTCTACGGTGGTGCCATTGGTTTTATGGATTTTAATGGAAATTTTAATCATGCTATTATCATTCGGTCCTTTTTAAGTAAAGATTATCGATTGTATTATCAGGCAGGTGCCGGAATTGTGGCGAAGTCCTCAGAAGAAGATGAATTACAAGAGGTTTATAATAAGTTGGGAGCTTTAAAAAGTGCCATGGAACTGGCAGAGAATATCTAAAAGAATTATGATGAAAAGAAAGAAGATACTGGTTATAGATAATTACGATTCCTTTACATACAACCTGGTGCATTATCTTGAAGATCTCGATTGTGAGGTTACCGTTAAACGGAATGATAAATTTGCCATGGAAGAAGTAAAAGGATTTGACAAGATTCTTTTGTCTCCCGGACCCGGAATTCCGGATGAGGCAGGTTTGTTAAAACCGCTTATCCAACAATATGCTCAAGATAAAAGCATTTTAGGTATATGTCTGGGGCAACAGGCTATTGCCGAAGTCTTTGGCGGTAAAATAGAGAATCTTAATGAAGTGCATCACGGTGTTTCTTCAAAGATCATTCATTACGAAAATGATGACATCCTTTACAAGGACATTCCACAAGAGCTCGAGGTAGGCCGTTATCACTCATGGGTGGTTTCTAAAAATCTTCCTGAAGAATTAATAGTAACTTCTGTCGATAAAAATGGTGAGATCATGTCGATAAAACATAAGGAATTTGATGTAAGGGCACTGCAATATCATCCTGAATCTATTCTGACTCCCGAAGGGAAAAAGATATTGAAAAACTGGGTTGAAAATTAAAATTAAGAAAAAACGATGAAAAATATTTTAAACAGACTGATCAATCAGGAAAAGATCTCTAAAAAAGAGGCTAAAAATGTGTTGGTCAATATTTCTGAGGGGAAATACAATAACAGTCAGATCGCTTCCTTCCTCACGGTGTATATGATGCGGACCATTTCTGTAGAAGAGCTCGATGGATTTCGAGAGGCTTTACTGGACTTGTGTTTACCGGTAGATCTGTCCGATTTTAATACGATAGATCTGTGTGGAACCGGTGGTGACGGGAAAGATACTTTTAATATTTCCACACTTTCCTCATTTGTTACGGCCGGAGCAGGGGTAAAGGTATCGAAACACGGAAATTATGGAGTTTCCTCCTCCTGTGGTTCTTCAAATGTGCTCGAGTTTTTAGGGGTAAAATTCACCAATGATGAAGATTTATTGAAGAAAAGCATTGATCAGGCAGGGATTTGTATTCTTCATGCGCCTTTGTTTCATCCGGCCATGAAAAATGTTGCGCCTATCAGGCGTGAACTGGGGGTAAAAACTTTTTTTAATATGCTGGGCCCGATGGTAAATCCGTCCTTTCCTAAAAATCAAATGGTGGGAGTTTTTAGTTTGGAGCTGGGAAGAATTTACAATTATATCTACGAAAATACAGATAAAAATTATGCCATTTTGTACGATCTGGCAGGGTATGATGAGATCTCTTTAACCGGAAACACGAAAATAGCCACCAATAAAGAAGATAAGGTGTTTTATCCTGCTGATCTTGGATTGCAAAAATTAAAACCCGAATTGATCAAAGGAGGATTAACCGTCAAAGACAGTGCCGGGATCTTTATGAACATCCTTAACGGAAAAGGTACAGAAGCTCAAAATAATGTGGTTTGTGCCAATGCGGGGCTGGCCATAGCAACAGTCAATGGTATTTCCCATCAGGAGGGCTTTGCCCTGGCACAACAATCTTTAAAAGATAAAAAAGCACTGAAGGCTTTAAAAAAATTACTTGAATTCAGTAAATAGACTTATGAATATTTTAGAGAAGATCGTAACGGACAAACGAAGAGAAGTTTTGGCAAAGCAAAGTACTTTACCGGTGGATTTTTTAAAACGATCCCCATTGTTTCAAAGGCCTTTAAATTCCTTATCGGAAAAAATCCGTTCGGGTTCCGGAATTATAGCTGAATTTAAACGCAGGTCTCCTTCAAAATCGGTGATCAATCAAAATGCAGTGGTTGCTGATGTGGTAAAAGCTTATAAGGAAGCAGGAGTTTCAGGGATCTCTGTTCTTGGAGATACAAAATATTTTGGAGGGGCCCTCGATGATCTTATTCAGGCCAGAAATAGTGTTACAATTCCTCTTTTGCGAAAGGAATTTATTATTGATGAATATCAGATCTATGAAGCCAAAGCTTTTGGTGCGGATGCTATTTTATTGATTGCTGCGGTTTTAAAGGAAAAAGAAATTACAGAATTTTCAAAACTTGCCAAAATTCTCAATCTTGAAGTTCTGCTGGAAATTCATAACAAAGAAGAGCTCAAAAAAGCTGATCTTACCGATATTAACTTGGTGGGCGTAAACAACCGGAATTTAAAAACTTTTGAGGTATCGCTTCAGACCAGTAAAGAGTTGTCAAAGCTCATCCCTGAAGGAAAAGTAAAGATCTCAGAAAGCGGGATCGGTTCGGTTCAGGCGATCGACGAGTTAAAAGCATATGGCTTTAAAGGATTCCTGATCGGAGAGAACTTTATGAAAACTGATGATCCGGGAAAATCAGCTAAAGAATTTCTAAAACAACTGAAAAGTGAATAAAATAAGACTCAAGATCTGCGGGATGAAATATCCGGAAAATATTCAGAAGGTGGCTGTTTTGCAACCGGATTATCTGGGGTTTATATTTTACAACAGATCGAAAAGAAATTTTACAGGAGTGATCCCAAAGATCTCTGAAAAGATTAAAAAGACCGGAGTTTTTGTTAATTCTGAAATAGATCTTATTCTGAAAAAGATTAAAAAATATAATCTTAAGGCTATTCAGTTACACGGTGAGGAAAGTACTGATTTTTGTAAAGAACTATCGGCTAAAGTAAGATCTGAAATAGAGATCATCAAAGTGTTTTCAGTTGATGATGCTTTTGATTTTAAACAAATTGAAGCCTATGAGGAGGTATGTGATTATTTTTTGTTCGATACCAAAGGGAAGGAAAAAGGCGGCAATGGAATTATTTTTAACTGGGAACTTTTAAATAAAAACAAAAGTTTAAAACCCTTTTTTCTCAGTGGAGGTATTGGGCTGGAATCGGTTGAGGCACTAAAGCATTTTTTTAAAAGTGATGTATCAGAATTCTGTTATGCCATTGATTTAAACAGCCGGTTTGAAGATCAGCCTGGATTAAAAAACAGTAAGAAATTAGAATTATTGATAAAAGAGTTAAAATTATGAATACTTATTATGCCGATAAAAAAGGATATTACGGAGCCTATGGCGGTGCTTTTATTCCGGAAATGTTGTATCCTAATGTGGAAGAGCTGAAAAAAAATTATATCAGTATCATGCAGGAGGTTTCCTTTCAAAAAGAATTTCAGCAGTTGCTGAAAGATTATGTAGGTAGACCCTCTCCCTTATTTTACGCACAACGATTGTCGGAAAAATATCAGGCGAAGATCTATCTCAAGCGAGAAGATCTGAACCATACCGGGGCACATAAGATCAACAATACCATCGGTCAGATCTTGTTGGCTAAAAGGCTTGGAAAATCACGAATTATCGCCGAAACAGGGGCCGGACAGCACGGGGTGGCCACGGCAACAGTATGTGCCCTGATGGGTATGGAATGTGTAGTTTTTATGGGCGAAGTGGATATTGCACGGCAGGCGCCTAATGTGGCCCGGATGAAAATGCTGGGTGCAGAAGTAATTCCTGCAACTTCAGGAAGCAAGACTCTGAAAGATGCAACCAATGAGGCGATCAGAGACTGGATCAATAATCCGGAGGATACTTTTTATATCATTGGATCGGTGGTAGGTCCTCATCCTTACCCGGATATGGTGGCCAGATTCCAGTCGGTAATATCACAAGAGATCAGGTTCCAGTTAAAAGAGCATGAAAACACGAGTAAGCCCGATTATATCATTGCCTGTGTTGGTGGAGGTAGCAATGCCGCCGGAGCATTTTTCCATTATCTCGATAATAAAGAGGTAAAACTCATTGCTGTTGAAGCTGCCGGAAAAGGAATTGATTCGGGAGAATCGGCAGCTACCAGCCAGCTGGGAAAAGATGGAATTATTCATGGAAGCAGGACTTTACTGATGCAAACCGACGATGGTCAGATTACTGAACCGTATTCTATTTCTGCCGGACTTGATTATCCGGGAGTGGGGCCACAACACGCTCATCTATTTAAATCGGGGAGGGCAAGGTTTTTAAGTGCTACCGATGATGAGGCTATGCAGGCCGGCCTTGAACTGTGTCAACTGGAAGGAATTATTCCCGCTATTGAATCGGCGCATGCCCTGGCAGCTTTAGAAAAAATGACCTTTAAAAAAGAGGATATTGTCGTGGTAAATCTTTCGGGAAGAGGAGATAAGGATCTGAACACATATATTAATTATTTTAATTTTTAAGAATTTATAAACTATGAAAAAGATTGTAAATTTATTGATTATAACTATTCTTATGGTACAATTTTCTGCAAAAGCACAACACACGGAACATAAAAAGGTAAAGAATTTCAGTCTTAAAAGCTGGATTAGTCCCGGAGAAGATTATAATTCCCTGGATTGGAAAGAGAAACTAAAGAATTATCACAAATTGGGTATTAGCGAGATCCTGGTTGAGGTAAAACATCTCAATATAGATCAGCTTCAAGAGATTGTTTTTATGGCAAAGAAGGAAAGGATCAGGGTGCATGCCTGGATGTGGACCATGAACAGGCCTGGAGATACCATAGCAAACAAGCATCCTGAATGGTACTCTGTAAATAGGGAAGGAAAGAACTCTTTAGAAAACCGGCCTTATGTTGACCATTACCAGTGGTTGAGTCCGTTTCATCCCGGGGCAAGAGAGCATGTAAAAGATAATGTTAAGAGGTTGATGAAAGTAAAAGGATTAGCTTCGGTACATCTTGATTTTGTTCGTTTTAACGATGTAATTCTCCCTGTGGGGATACAACCAAAATACAATTTAGTGCAGGATCATGAAATGCCGGAATATGATTTTGGATATCACCCTTTGGCAAGACAGAAATTTAAGAGCCTTTTCGGAATTGACCCTTTAGATATGGAACATCCTGAAATGAGTGATGAATGGAATCAGTTTCGTTATAATGCTATTGTGAGTCTGGTCAATGAGATCGTAGAAATGGCTCATCAAAAGAAAATGAAGATCACGGCAGCAGTTTTCCCGTTTCCGGAACTGGCCAGGCATTTGGTCAGACAGGATTGGGCCAACTTTAATGTGGATGCTGTTTACCCAATGCTTTATAACCAATTTTATAATCAGGGAATCGAGTGGATCGGTTTTGCTACCGCCGAAGGTGTAAAGTTGAATCGTTTTTCGGTGTATTCGGGGATATTTGTCCCAACTTTTAAAGAAAAACCGGAAGATCTGATCCGGGCTATAAGAACTGCCAGGGAGAACGGGGCTTCCGGCGTTACGCTGTTTACCGCCGATATGCTCACTCAAGCCCAAAAGGAAGCACTGATAAGCATTTCAAAAGAAATATTTTAAACACAATTTAAGTAGAAAAAATGAACAGGATTGTCAATAAACTGAACGAAAATAAAAAATTGCTGTCGATCTATTTTACCGCCGGATACCCCGAACCGGACAGTACCGTGCCGATTCTTGAAAATCTTGAAAGATCAGGGGTGGATATGGTAGAGATAGGATTGCCTTTTTCCGATCCGTTGGCCGATGGGCCCACCATTCAGCAAAGCAGCACACAGGCTTTAAAAAACGGGATGACCACAAAAAAACTCTTTGCCCAGCTGGAAAATATTCGTGAGAAGGTAAGTATTCCGCTTTTATTGATGGGCTATTTTAATCCGATCCTGCAATTTGGAGTAGAAGAATTTTGTAAAAAATGTGCTGAGACTGGTATCGATGGGTTGATCATTCCTGATTTGCCGGTGGAGGTCTATCATAACAACTATCAAAAGATCTTTAAAAAATACAATCTGGTAAATGTATTCTTGATCACACCGCAAACCACAGAGGAAAGGATCCGGTATATCGACAGTATTTCGGATGGATTTATCTATATGGTAAGTACAGCCAGTACCACCGGAGCTCAGGGTTCTTTTGGGAACACCCAAAAAGAATATTTTAAAAGGATCTCCCGTATGCAGTTAAAAACACCGCAAATTGTTGGTTTTGGTATTTCTAACAAAGAAACCTTTGAGCTGGCAACCCGGCATGCTGCCGGTGCAATTATCGGTTCGGCCTTTGTAAAGTTTGTTGGGAAGAATCCGCCGGGAAAAATCGGCTCGTTTATCAATAGTATTCATTAACATTAATACGGGATGAATTTTGATATTTAGATAAAAAGTATTTACTTTGTAATAACATTTTAAGAACTATGGAAATATCAATAATCAAAATCGGAAATTCAAAAGGGCTTAGATTGAGTAAAACCATTTTGGAAAAATATAAAATCAAAGATAAGGTTGAACTTATTCTTGAAAAAGGACAAATCGTTTTAAAACCAATTGTTTCGCCCAGAAAAAATTGGGAAAAGGAATTTAAAAAAATGAATGATAACGGTGATGACAAGTTGCTTATGAATGATGTTTTTGAGGACGAAAATCTTGAGGAATGGATTTAAAACAATACGCAATCGTTCTTGTCAATCTGGATATAACAATCGGTAGTGAAATAAAAAAGACCAGACCTTGCGTCATCATCTCACCGAATGAGATGAATAAATATTTGAATACTATTGTCCTTGCCCCAATGACAACAAACCTAAAAAAATACCCAACAAGGGTTTCGGTTAATCACAACAGGAAAAAAGGTATGATAGCAATGGATCAAATTCGAACTGTTGACAAAACCAGAATAATCCGGGTTTTTGAAAATCTGACTAATTCAGAAATTACAGCATGTAAAAAAGTGTTAAAGGAAACCTTTATTGACTAAAAAATGAGTACTAATGCTATCATCGGTTAAAATTTAATACTTGTTTCGGCAAAAAAGGAGGCTTTCTTTTATTTTTACAATAAAAGTTTTCCCCTGTGAAATTTATCCCTATTGAGGCTGTTAAATCAAATCTTATAAACAATCGTAAACAACCATATCCTCGGCAGGATATAGGTTCTGCTTTCGCTGGTGATAAAATCGGAGATCCGGGTATCATTTTTATAATCAATCCCTAAAATATTGGTTCCCTTAATTTTAAAGCTCCACATACTATCTTCTTTATGGTATTCCAGTTCGGCATTGGCTATTTCATAAATATTTTTATGATCGGTATTGTCTTTAAAAGTAGTTCTCATATAATCGGCTTTTAAATAAAAATCGTTTAAAAAATTGTATTCCAGATTAATATAAGGTTCGTCAAAAGTGTAATTAGATTCATTAGTGGGGGTAATCAATTTGTTAAATCGTTTGGAATAGCCGATATCAAAATTAGGTCCTTTTTTAAAGTTTGTTGAAAGTTCCAGTTTTAAACGATGTGAATTGCTTTTATTTTTATAGACTTCGGTATTTAAAATTTGTGTGTAGTGAGAAAGATTTGAACTACCGTTGAATTTAAGCGTAAATTTATTCAGACTTTTTCGTACTCCGGCCGAAATCATCCAACTGTCTTCAGGGTGATCTAAAAGTATAGGATGATATAAGCGATTTATTCCGCTTAAAAGCGTTTCATTTTTTATACCTTTAAGTTTTTTATTATAGCTTATACTGGCATTTAGAATAATCCCCCGATACATGCTAAATTTAGTATACCATAACCTTACTGCGTGGTATAGCTCATTTTCTAATTGTTCATTTCCGATTTTGGCCGTACTATAGCTTTGAATTTGCATTCTGTTTGCATAATTGGATACCCCTGAAAATCTGCTTTTAAGATTGTATCTTAAGTTAATTTTTTCTGATGCAGATATTTTGATCTTAGCCAAAAAATCGGGCAATAAAACATTTTTTGATTTACTGAAATCTATTTTCTGATCTGCATTCCAATTGTAATGATGCATTGATGCACCGTATTTAATGGTTGCTATACCTATTTTAAACTTGTGTTGGAGGCCTAAATAAACATCGTTTAAAGAAAAATTTAAATCATTTCCAAAACCTGCCTTTTCAAAATCGTTGGTATCTCCGTTTTGAAGTTTCTGGAATTCATAAGTACTGAACATATCATTTAAATAATTGTTGCCAATTGTTGTATAAATATGGTTTGTGTTGTTATACACCCAGTAGTATTTAAATAACAAATCGAGATTATGAGTTTTACGGTTTTTGATCTGATTGATATTATAGGTTTCTTCATCAATTAAAGGCAATAATTCCGGTAAAAATGCTTTGTTGGTAAGCCAGTTTGTTTTTGGATCATTTTTATTGAAATAGTAATTTACTGTAGTAGAAAAGGTGTGTTTAACAGATAGTTTTTTATGCCACTCCATATTTTGTTTTACAGTAAGTGCGTCAACTTGATTAAAAGTTAAGAAATCATCGGTTAGCGATTGTGAAATGGTTTGAATGTCATTTTCTCTGTTATTTGTATTTGTTTTTAAATATCCAGAATAAGAGAGGTCTTCTTTAAAATTAGGTACGTAATCCAGGGATATTTTCGTAATCAAAAATTGATTGTTTAGGCTGCTGTTAACCGACTTTAATTCTTTGTTTTCAGAGGTGTCAGTAATATACGTAGTTATACTTTGTGTTTGGGTATCAGTATCGGTATTTGCAAAAATACTGTAAGCAGAAAAATCGAGTTTTTTAAAAAAGGTATGCGCCACTTGTCCGGCAGCGAACCGGTTGGTACTGGCTTTAAAATCCTGATTTTCCAAAAAAGCTGAGAGGTCATCATTTTGCAGGCTAAAATAAGAAGCCGGATCGGTAAACATTTTACCAATTCCCCCTTCAAAATTTAAATAATCGCCAATAGTAAATGATTTTACTCCGATATCATTTAAATCTGCGATAAAATTTATCGCAGTTTTGGGGCTGTAATAAAAAAGATTGGGATGTAGGATATAGTGTTTGTCGGTACCGCCACCGGCTTCAACATTGCCAAAGGCAAATTTCTTTTTTCCTTTTTTAAGTTTGATGTTCATGGCCATTTTATCGCTGTCGCTCAGGCCTTTTAAAAATCCGATTTCATTATAATTATCAATTACCTCAACTTCATCCACTGCCTCAGCCGGAATATTTTCTACACCCAGTTTGGTGCCGCCTCCAAAAAAATCCTTTCCGTCAACCAAAAGTTTGTTTACTTTTTTACCGTTAACGGTAACCCCTCCATTTTTATCAACTTCCACTCCGGGTAATTTTTTAAGCACCTGCCTGAGCTTGCGTTCTTCTCCGGTTTTAAATACATCGGTTTTGTAGGTAATGGTATCTTCGCGCACCCTTACCGGTTGCTCACTGATCACAATCACTTCATCCAGTTCATTATTTGATGGTTTTAACCGAATATCTTTTTTGCTGTTTTTTGTTAATTTTACTTTAAAAATATAGGGTTGAAAACCTAAGAAACTTACACTAACCAAATATTCCCGGTCCTTTTCCAATACCAATTTATAACGGCCTTGTTCATCAGCTATGGAAAAGGCCATCTCTACTTCAGGGTTAGTTGGTTTGGCAAGAATATTGGTAAAGGATAAGGGGTTTTGTAATGAATCGGTTACCACACCATTCAATGAATAGCTTTGAGAAAAAGATACATAACCCATTAAAAAAATGAGAATCAGGATATAAAATTTGATCTTTTTTATAATATATTTCAAGCTACTCTTTTTAATTTGATCTTCTACGATTCATCATCAATTTACCACGGGCTTCCCACTGTAATTTGTTAAGCTCGTCTGCGGTTATGAATTCGCCTTCAGTGGGTTTTGAAATTTTTGGTGCATTGTTTAAAAACTTTATCTTATCTGCCGTTAGTGTATATATGTGTTTTGACACTTCTAAGATAAGGCCCGGTAAACCACCATAACCTGCAGGTCCAAAAGGTACCGGAATATCAGGAGTAAACCAAACCGTTATGATTTGATTCTTATTACACCCTGCACAGGATGAAGTAGCTTTATAACATTTGTATTTACCGATATATTTTTTTTCAGAAGTAATTTCCCAATGTACGTTTAATGGGCTTTTTACCAGAAATTTTTTTCCCAAAGATTCTTTTTTGTTTAGAACTTCATCGGCTTTGAGATTTTGGTAAATAATTCCCATTGAAAAATGAGCACTTGAAAATTTATATTCAAGTTTATTTACATCATCGGGGGGCATGGACATTTCTACATGGTAAATACTTTCTAAAGGATTGAATTTTAAAATGTATTGATGATTCCTGCCATATTCTGCGCTCAAATATACCGATCTTGTGACATCAGCTTCCATCGTATTTTTGGGTGGCTCTAAAGCTTTTTTATAGGAAAATTCATATTGTACTACAGCACTTTGTTGTGCAAATAGATCGGTTGTAATTGCGAATAGGATAATTAATAAATATCTTTTCATTTTAAAATTGAGTCAAGTTTATTAATATTCTAAAACATCTTTTTATAATTCTTGATTTTATCAAGACCTATTTTTTCGAACTCCTCTTTAGTGACTTTTATCCCTTTTTTTGGTTTTTTTATAATTATTCTATTCTCCCGGCTAAAATTTATTTTTGAGACTGTATAGACCTCATTATGATATATTAGTTTGATAATTAAACCGGGAAGTCCTGCAAATCCAATGGGGCCAAATGAAACAGGAATGTCTTTTGAATACCATGCAATAACAGGTCTTTCGATATCTCCATTTCTACCCTTTGTTGTTGTCTTGGCTTCTGCTTTAAAACAAGTATATCCATTGATTATCTTCGTTACATCAGTTAATCTCCAATTAATTTTTGGCATTTCGATAAGAAATGTTTCCCCGTAAGCATCAGCTTGTCTGTAATAAACATTCAGCATTAAATTATTGTAATATATGCAGCTACCATATATTCCTAGAGCAAAATTTAAATCCAATTCATTTATGTCAGGTTCAACATAATTACTTACTGAAAACAGACTTTGATTTGCATGAAACTTTAATATAAAATCAATGTTTTTAAGCAATTCTGCGCCAGTATTCCAGATCTCATTGTATTCAATAAATCTTTGTAAATTCTGTTTTTTTAACTTTTTGTTAAGTTCACTAAAGTTTTTATTAAATTTTTTCTTATAAATAATTTCTCCTGCATTCTTTTGTGAAAAAGATATGTTTATCGCAAAAAAAAATAAGATTACCAATTTATTTAAATATTTCATTTTTATTTATTTATGAAAGAGTAATTACAAGTGTAATTACTCTTT
>JANTGS010000006.1 GCA_024762795.1 Flavobacteriaceae bacterium
ATTGTAATGCAAAGTAAATGAAGTGATTAGAAAGGTAAATATTTACTTTATAAGATCAGAATTTAAACTCTTTAATCTCTTTTTCGGTAAAAGGAACTTCCGGGTTAAAGATCTCTTCCAATAAAATATCAAGTTGGACAATAAAATCCTCTATATCCTCTTTTAGAATCTTTCTCCCATTGAACAGCATTAAACCGGGTCTTAAATTTTTAAGTGAAATTATTCCTCCTTCTACAGGTGTTTGATCAGGGGCGATATGATTATTTTTAGTAAAGAGATAGGCGTACATTAAAATTTGAAAACTTTTGCTCAAATCATAATTAACGATAAGCTGATCCCAGTTGTGCAATTTTAAATTCTTAGGCTCGACCTTACCCGTTTTGTAATCAATAATTCTTAGTACATCATCAATTTCATCAATGCGGTCTATGATACCTTTTAATTGAACAGGATGGTCAAAAGTTTTGGGTTGGTGCTGAATAAGAATTGGCTTTTCCAGATAAAGAATTTTTATTTTTTTCCCTTTATTGATCTGTTCTGCTTCCTTCTCAAGAAATTTATAAATGTATTTAACGGCTACTTCAAAACTTAAGAAATTCTTACCCTTTGAAATACTTAAAGCGGTGAAATGTTCTAAAAACCGGTTTTTTATTTCCTCTTTGGTTTTGGATCTTATTTCCTTAATATCCTTTGTTGTAAGATCTTTACCGATATACGGACGATACAGGTTTTCAAGTGCGTTGTGAACTATAGTGCCAAAGGTATTAAAAGCGACATCTTCTTCAATAGTGTCAAGATCCTTGATATACAACACCTTCTTTTTATAGAAATCAACAGGGTTTCTGATATAGGAGGTAAGTGTAGAAGGAGAAATACCTTTTTCAGCTATATTATTTAATTTTAAGATTGCTTGTTCATTTTTATCAATGACCATCAGTTCCTTCTGTTTCCCCGAAACTTCAGGACTCACAATATTTCTTTTAATTTTTAAATAAGGAAGTTCTCCGTTTTCTTTTGAAAGTTCAAGTTGAGTAATAAACCGGCTTTGTTCCCCAAGGCCGTATTCATCAGCCTGTGTATTATAAGTAAGGGAAATATGATCAGCTCTTTGCAGAATTCTGAAAAAGTGATAGGAAAAAATAGCATCTTTATCCTTGTAAGTAGTAAGATCAAATTTAACTTTGATATCGAAAGGGATAAAAGAGTTCTGTTTTTTACCTTCTGGTATCACCCCTTCATTTACAGAAGTAATGATCACATTCTTAAAATCGAGTACTCTTGACTCCAACATCCCCATAATTTGTAGACCCTGTAGTGGTTCTCCGCGGAATGACATATTCTCATTGACAAGGATTTGTTGATAAAAGTGATAAAGTGTATTCAGATCACTTATATAATGGTATTTATTATTCAGGGCCGAAATTTCATTAAAGATACTCCTGAAACGGAAAAGATATTCAGTTTCCAGCTCTTTTAAGTTCTTTTCATCTTTTAGATAGGCGATAAGTCCATCAATATCCTCTAAAACTTCATCAATTTGACCCTCACGGTCTTTAAAAAAGTTTTTAAGGTTGTTTACCTTTTGGGTTACAGAATCGATCAGATTAAAGATCTCATCTTTATGGATCAGTACACTGTTATTTTTAATAAAACGGGTTAGATTTTGTTTGAGTTTTACAGGATCAATTAAGCTTTTTAAAAAAGTTAAATTCAGAAAATTAGCTACATCATTAAAATAGAAATAATCTTTTCGATTGATGCGGTTTCTGTTAAGATGCATTTTGAAAAGCAATTCAAATAGGGAAGAAAAAGCAATATTCTTCAAGGCATACCCCATAGTGATGTTAGCTTGTTTAACTTCTTCCGGCAGGGAATTCAACAAAACAGGCAGCAACTTTTCATCTGCTAAAACAATGGCTGTATTTTGAAAATTATTGTACTGATCGTTGGAGTATTTAAGGATTTCTCCTACATATTTGATCTGATTCACATTTTTTGAAGCTCCAATTACATTTAAATTTTTTGGCTTTTCAAGATTGTGTTCAGTCCATAAAAAATTATGATCACGATAATATTTCCATTGGGTTTTATAACGGTTTATAAATTTTCCGGTTAGATTTTGTGCTTTAAAATAATATGAATCCGTATCCCAGTAAATTTCGGCAAGACCTTTATCCAGAAGTTCCTGTATAATTTTTTCTTCAGATAAATTTAATGCATTAAACCCGGCAAACACCAGTTTTTGATGGTCATTATTTTTTATATAATCATTTATTTTTTTATAGGCTATCTTATATTGTAAACCCTGATAACCCGTTTTATTTTTCAGTAGAGCCTCAGATAACTGCTTATAATAAATGCCTATTTTTTCTATAAATTCAAAATAATTTTGTGTTATTTCTGATTCATTGCCCTTTAAAAAGATCTTATCAATTCGTTTTGCATCGATCAGGTAATTAAAAATTTCATCGGCATCTTTTAAATTTTTATCAATATCATTAAAATCCTGAATAAGTAAAAATGCCCATTTTGAAAAAGCATCAAAGCTTTCAGTTTTTTCAGGTATGTTGTTTTTTAAATAGATTTTATAAAACTCAAAGAGCAGACTGATATTATCTGTTTTTGAAAGTCCGGAAATTTGTATGATTAGCTCTTCAATACTTATAATTTCCGGAAGAAAAGCGACAGTATTTAATCTTTTTTTAAACTCGGTCTTAAGAAAAACACCTGCACGAATATTTGGAAGGATAAAGGTAAAGCCCGAAAGATCTATATCGGGAGAGATAAAATGTTCAGCAAGTTTACCAAGAAATTTCTGCATATAGCAAAGCTACGAAAAGAATATAAAAAAAACATCCGTCAATTGACGGATGTTTTTGAATATTTATTCTAAACTAATTTAATATTAGTCATGTTTTGGATCGTAAGTATTGTAAAGATCTCTGTCAGCATTTTCACTAAAGATGTCAACTCTTCTGTTTGCTTGTCTACATTTTTTAGTTTTTGTAGTACAGATTGGTCTTTCTTCACCATATCCTACAGCAGTAATCTTATCTGCTGGGAATCCATGCTCAACTAAGTAATCTCTTACAGCATCAGCACGTTTTTGAGAAAGTTTTTTGTTGTATGCTGCAGAACCGGTATCATCAGTATGACCCTCAACTACGAAACCAATAGTTTTGTATCCGTTAAGAATCTCACTAATCTTAGTCATTCTAACTTCAGCTTCTTTAGTAAATGTAGCCTTGTTAACGTTGAAGAAAATAGCTCTTGCAAGGTCAATGATTTCTTTTTGAACTTCTTTAGTTACAGCTGGACAACCATTGTTTTCAGCAACACCAAAGATATTTGGACAGTTATCATCTTTGTCTAAGATTCCGTCACCGTCAGTATCAGGCCAAGGGCAACCATTGTTTTCAGCAGGACCAGCTACGTTAGGACAGTTATCATCTTTGTCAGCAATACCGTCACCGTCAGCATCAGGACAACCATTTAATGAAGCCAAACCAGCTGTGTTAGGACAAGCATCATCTTTATCAGCAATACCATCACCGTCAGCATCAGGACAACCGTTTAATTCGGCTAAACCAGGAGTGTTAGGACAAGCATCTTCTGAATCCTGAATACCATCTAAGTCACTGTCAGGACATCCGTTGAAGGCTTCTAAACCGGCAACTTCAGGACAAGCATCATCCTTGTCATAGATTCCGTCACCGTCAGTATCTTTACCACCAAATCTAAATGTAAGACCTAAAGCATGTTGGAAGTGAGGTAACATTGATTCGTTATCAAATGAGTGCTTGTACATAGTTTGTACGTTTGCACCAATAAAATCGTTAAACCAGAAGTTGATACCAAGACCACCGTTCAATGAACCGTTACCGTACTCGTCAATCCAGGTATAACCTCCACCAATTAATAAATAAGGATCAAACCAGCTGTGGTTTAAAGGACTCCATCTTACATCCATATCGGCTGCAAAATAAGATAAATCATCAGCACTGTAGTTTCCAATTTTGTCAATTTTGTTAAAAGAACCTGCAACTCCTAAAGAGAAACCAGCTCCAAGATATCTTCCTACTCTAAGTCTTGAAATAACTGAAGCAGTATTCCAGTGATCATTTACGTTAAAGAAATCTTCGAAAAAGCCGCCAAGATAAGCATCAGTATCAGCTCCATCATAAGGTTCTACAGGAATATACCCATTATCACCGTTAGTAGGCCAATCAGCTCCGGTAGGATAAAAGTCAACTGAGTTAG
This sequence comes from Flavobacteriaceae bacterium, assembly GCA_024762795.1. Lineage (GTDB taxonomy): Bacteria > Bacteroidota > Bacteroidia > Flavobacteriales > Flavobacteriaceae > Namhaeicola. The sequence goes on from JANTGS010000006.1 coordinate 4,261, forward strand.
TACCAATTTCAATAACCCAGGGATTGTCAGAATTTTGCGCGTTAATGCTGCCAAAACCGGCAACAATTAAAAATACAAAAAGAACTTTTTTAAAATGTTTCATTGTAATTAAATTTAATTAATAATTTTCTGTCTATGTTTATGTTAATTTAAATTCTAAAAAATAGATATGGCAAATATATAAAAAGATAATATAAAAATCACTTTTGTTATGAGAAAATTGAATCATAACGTAATGAAAATGCGAAAAACTGTTAAAAAACTACATTTTATTAATAAAAAGTAGCTCTGTTATCTTCAATTTCTGAATTATCTTTAATGGCATTATATATTTGAATATTCTTATTTTTTAGTTTTCTTTCCTGAGCATTTTTACCCGACTGATAGTTTCCAAGTGGAGTTGCAGTATTTTTCTTGGTAACCATGATAAATGCAATACCTCTTTCTCCTTCAATATTTTTTACAAGTTTATTCTCTTCTAAACCTGTTGCCACACCAACTATTTCAGGGAATCTCCCTTCCCCGGGCAGAACAGGGCTTGCATTTGATACTGCTTTAGCCGTTTTAACCGTAGTATTGTTCTGTTTGGCAATTTCATCAAGATTTTCACTGGAAGATCTTTTAGCAATGAGTTCAGATTTTTTCTTATTCATCAGGATTTTCCTAACAACACCTGTACGGTCGGCTAATCCTTTTTCATGCTTTTTAACAAGTTTAACTATGGCATATCCTTTATCGGTATCAAATCTTTTTACATCGTTCTCATTTGTACTTTTATCAAAAGTCCATCTTACAATCTGACGTTGTGGGCCTAAAATTGAAATATTCTCATCCAGTTCTTTCAAATTCATAACAGGAATTACTACGTACTTGTTCTCTTTGGCCTTTTCTTCAAAATTATTACCTGAAGACACTTCTGATGCAAAAGTCTCAGCTTCCTGGAAAATTTCGTTTTCTGTCTTTTCTGAAGCTTCAATTTTTCTTGAAAAAGTAGCAATCTGTACAGATCTTTGCTCATTTTTCTGACCATCAATTTTGATGATATGATAACCAAACCTTGATTTTACCACACCGATATCTCCTGTTTTATTTTCAAAAACAAAATCTCTGAATTCAGGTACCATAGATCTGTAAACAAACCAGCCTAAGTCTCCTCCTTTGGCACCGCTGTTTTTGTCAACAGACATTTCTTTAGCAATACTTTCAAATTTAGTTTTGTCAGCTTTTACCACTTTAAGAATACTGTCGGCCACTTTTTTAGCTTCTTCCTGAGTCATTGTGATAGAGGGATCTCTTACTTCTGATCCGGCATAAGAGATTAAAATATGACTGGCTTTAACAGAATCGGGCATTTGCTTTACAGCTGTGATCTTAGATAATTTATAATAGCCCTTATCTTTATAAGGTCCGTAGATTTCACCAATATTCTTGTCGAACAATGATTCAGCAAGGGTTTTGGGCAATGAATTTTTTGTATAAAATGAATCGTCAAAAGGAGTATCGGAATCATTGGTTACAAAGAAATCCTTCATATCAGTTGCATTTTTAAAACCGGTAACATTAACTGTATTTTTGGCTGCTGCACTGTACTCTTCTTTATCATTGATCAAAGAAGCCAATTCATTCTTGATTTCTTCCTCATCTTCTTTAGAAGCTTTGATTACAAAATTTACAAATTCAATATCTCTTGATGCTTCAGCTTCAAAATCTTTTGCATGCTCTTTGATGTATTGTTTAATTTCATCTTCAGAAACTTTTACAAGGCTGTCAGAGATCGAATTGAACGGAACGTAGACATATTTCATATCCACATTGTTATTCTCATAAAAGTATTTCCTTTCACCATCTTTTAAAGTGCTGTTCAAACCGGAGCGAATCAAAGAATTGTAAGTATTCTGTTCTAAACTTGATTTGATGCTTTTTTCATAGTTCACCCAACCCAGCCATGCTGCTTTGGCCCGGTCACTGTCGTTGGCAGAATCTTTTAAATTAGCAATGTATTCTTTTAACTTTTCTTCGTCGAACATTCCCAGTTCATTTTGGAACATTGGATTGTTCTGAGCTTTGATCTGATTTACAATTGCATTCCATACATCCTGTTCTCCAACTACAATACCTGATTTCTCAAGTTGTGTTTTATAAATTTTTTCTCTAACCAGGCTATTCCACGCACTGTTAACCTGCTGCATTTGCGAAATCTTTCCGTTGGAATTATTTCTGTAATATTCAACCTGTTGTGCAAATTCTTCTCTGCTGATGGGCTCATCGTTAACAGAACCTATATCGGTTACGTTTTTATTGAACAGCGGACTGTTACTACTAAAAATGCCACTTAATACAAATGAAAAAAGTGCTAATGCTATGATGATGATTAAAAATACAGATCTTTGTCTAATTTTTGATAAAACTGCCATTTTCCTTTTCCTTTAAAATTTAGTCTGCGAAAATACAATATACTTTTAAATAATGAAAGGAGTTTTGCACGATTTTTATTACGGGTATTCTTTTGCTAAGCAGGGCAATAGCCAAAAATTATCCACACCATGTATATTATATAAAAGAATTGGTAAAAAATATTAAAAGCAAGGCCGGATTCCGGTTAATCTTTTGCAAGAATCTTTAGGTAAACTTCTTCTATTTTTGAAGCGGATACCTTTAAAATGGTAAACTGATAATTGTCAACCTCAACAACCTCATCCTGAGAAGGGATATTTTCGGTAAAATTTACGATCAGCCCTCCTAAAGTTTCATAGGAAGGATTTTCTGCAAGATCCAGATCGTAGGTCTCGTTAATGTAATCAACCTCGAGTCGTGCTGAGAATTTATATTCCCGGTCGTTTATTTTTTCTTCGAGCAGATCGGTTTTGTCATGTTCATCTTCTATCTCTCCAAAGAGTTCTTCGATGATGTCTTCAACGGTGATCAGGCCGGAGGTTCCACCGTATTCGTCCAGTACAATAGCAACACTTTTTCTTTTTTTTATCAGGCTGTTTAAAACATCGTGAATCATCATCGATTCAGGTACAAGTTCAATAGGTAATAAGATAGAACGTATATTCTTGGGTTTTTTAAACAGTTCAAAAACATGTACATAACCAATTATATCGTCAAGAGACTGGCTGTAGACCATAATTTTAGATAACCCGGTATCTACAAAAAGGTTTTTCAGATTCTTTATAGAATCATGTACTTCAATTGCAATAATCTCAGTACGGGGGATCATGGCCTCTCTTGCCCTCACGTTATGAAATTCGAGCGCATTTTGAAAGATCTGTATTTCAGAATCGACCTCTTCATTGGTTGAGGATTCGAGCTGTTCTGAAATATAGGCCCCGAGTTCAGCCTTACTGAAAACCAGTTTTTGCTGGTCTTCTTTGGTGTTAAAAAATACTCTTAAAAAAAAGTCGGAGATATAGGTAATAAATTCAGAGATAAAAAAGAAAATGATAAAGAAAAAATAAGCAGGGATGGCAAATAATTTAAGCATTTCATTGGAATAAATTCTAAAAATGGCTTTGGGAAGAAATTCTGCTGTGATCAAAATGGCCAGAGTTGAAATAATGGTCTGAACCAGTAAGAGAATAAAATCGTTATCGATAAAAGGACTAAGGAAACCGGTAAGCAGGTCTCCCATAAAAAAACCGTAAATAACCAGTGCGATATTGTTTCCCACCAGCATGGTAGTGATAAAACGAGAAGGTTTTTGGGTTAATTTCCCCAGAATTCTTGCTAAAAAAGTATCTTTTTTCTTTTCGAGTTCAATATGCATACGGCTGGCTGAAACAAAAGCGATCTCCATACCGGAAAAGAATGCCGATAATAGAACAGAAATAACAATAATGATTATTTTTATAAGCATGTGCTATTGATCTTCTTTATGATGATCTTCATAATTCTTTCTGTGTTTCTTTCTGAAAAAGTACATAAATATAGCAATTAAAGCAAATAAGAAATACAGATAAGACTGCTGCCGATTGGTATTCCACTTTAAATAAGTCTCCACGAAAAAATAAACCGACATGATCAGGTAAACGATCTCAAAAAACTTGTAATATTTTACCATAAGAGTTTAATTATCTTTAACATAAACGGTACCATAAATTGATTTCATATTTACCTGAGAAAGATCTTCTTTAGCCTCCAGGCCTTTTCCATGAATGGTATTCTTTTCAGTAACCAATGTGAAATCTTTTTCAGTGTAAATATAATGAACCCTTGAATCCCAAAAAAGCTGATCGGTTATTAAAGTTGAATGTTCTGAGTGATTTGTAATGCTCACCTGATCAACAGCCTCTGAAATATTTGTTTTGGTATAGGTTATGGCGTAGCCGGCCTTGAGGGTAACCGAATCACCTTTATTATCGTAGGTAATAATGGTTAGACCTTTTGGAAATTCAGTATAAGGATGTTCTTTTCTATTGGAATAATCGTACATCAAAGGGGTGATAAGTTTGGTTTTAACCTTTCCGGAATCGGTATTGATCAGGTAAACATCCTTAGCTTCGCCAATGGGCAAATTCTTTTCTGCCAGAAAATCCTGAACTTCTTTTAATTCATTTCCACAAGAAAAAAACATTGCCACTATAAGAATAGCAGCAATGTTTTTAAATTTATGAAAATGTAATCTTAACATGGGTTAAAATTACGGAATTTTAACAGTTTCTCCAATCCAGCAACCTATTTTATAGGGTGTTCCGGAAGTTTTTCCTTCAGTAAATACCAATTTTTTAGAAGGCGCACTAGCTGAATAACTCTTGATGTATTTGTTTGCAAGTGAGGTAATACCCGGGTCAACCGCCTTAGCTCTTCTTGCTTTATCAACGGCAGCCACATAAACCATACGTTTAGAGAATTCATCAGTTCCACAGGAGTTGGCGCTTGAGGCATATAAGTTAGCGATCAGCAGATAAGCATGGCCAAAACTTGGTCTTTCTTTAATAGCTTTACGGGCAAATTCTCTCGATTTGCTTTTCTGACCTCTTTTTTGAAAGATCTTAGCCAGATTGTAGTATAAATTAGCTCTTTTATAAGGATCTTTTTCTATATCTATAGCCTTGTTAAAATATTCTACTGCTTTAGTATTCTGCCCTTTATCCATCAGGATACCTGCGTAAAATACATAAGCATCAGGAGAGGGTGCAGCATTTACATACAATTCAACCAGCGTAGGGTACAGTGCGTCTTCCGTACATCCTTTTTGGTTTAAACGTGAAACAGCTCTTTTTAACCAGCTGGCATCCGTTTTATGTTTTTCGTAAGTTCCCTGATACAGGGGAACCAAACGTTCACAAGTAGCGATCTCACTCAGGGTTTGATCAAGGAATCCTTCAACCTGGCCTAATGCGGAAAGATTAACTTCACGGGCATGTTTTTGTTTTTTCTCTTTGGATGAAAGTGTTGCTCCGCCGGCTTCTTTGGCATTGAGTTTATCAAGATCTTTAGAATATTTATCCATCTTTTTATTTACCGCCTCATTAATGTCATCGTAAGTATCAAAAACCAGTTGAGGATTAATGTCTTTGTTCTTTTCTGTGAACATTTCAAAATATTTTGCAAGATTCTTAACGCTCATACCTGCAGGATCATGTTTAAATGACTGAGATAATTTTTTAAAAACCTCTTCTTTTGGCACATCTCTTACTACCAGAGAGTTGGCCCAGTCACTGTATACTTTACCCAGATTGTCAGGAAAATATTTTACTCTCATTTGATAAATTTGATCTATCTTTTGAGAAATTTCTTTGGCTTCTGCAGGAGTCTTTGCTTTTTTATAGTTGTCTTCCAGCATTTTGATACCATATTTGTAAAGGTTCTTAGAGGAAGCAGGGCAATTATCTATACACCAATTCCAGGGTTCATAAGCCTGTTCATAGTTACCTATCTTAGCATATTCGTAAAAAATTGATAGATTATTTTTGCACTTGTCCGGTTCGTTGCCATACTTGTCCTGTGCATTCACTGTCGAAATTCCCGTGATAAGGAATAAAACTAAAGCTATACCTGTTTTAAGATTCATAATGTAAAAATTTAATTGATTTTGTTAATTTATTGTTCTTTTTCTAAACCATTTATCGTTCAAAGATAAGCTTAATCTAAAATTAAAATACTTTTCTTCCAATAAATTTCCTTCATTGGCACCTCTGTTACCTAATTCAATACCCATATTCAAATTAGAAATATTAAGGCTCACCGGTAAACTTACACCAAAAGATATGCCATAATCTTTTATTTGTGTATCTCCAATCATTAAACCACTCTTATTCATATAAAAACCTGTACGGTAAGTAATGCGATACAGATAGTTAGAAATGGAGTTGAATTTCGGAGTATAAGATCCTCCTACAGAAAACATATTCGACTTCACATATTTGTACAGTTCTTGGTCATCATAAATGGTTCCTTCAGAATTGATACCATCCATAAAGGTATAATCAGCGCCTACAAACCATTTGTTCAGTTTACCAACTCCCACACTGATGACCGATTTAAGCGGATAGGTAAGGGTAGCTTTGTAATCTCTGGTATATAAGGTTTCTATAGGACTAGGGTTAACGTTATTATTATTTTCAACCGTGTAAAGCGATTCATCACCTTTATCGTTGAGTTTATGACCAAAAGTAAAAGATGCCCCGGCTCTGAAATCAATATTATTTTTAATGGAGTATGAATAATACGCTCCGGCTCTGAATTCATAACCTCTTACATAAGAATCAACTTCATGAAGCGTTGCGTACTGAACATTCAGCCTTCTGTTGTGGATAGAATTATTAATGCCTCCGAAGATATAAGCCGCTTCAACACCAATATTCAGGTGAAAAGGTAATTTGTAGGCATATCCCATATAAAACCTGTTGGTTCCCCCTGAGCCTGTGTACTTATTGGTTTGAACCAAAATATCTTCTTCATTAAAATCGGTATCGAGCAATGAATATCCTACCGAAGTGTTTAATTGTAAACCAACCGCCAGCCCTTGGTTGCCACGTATGGGAATACCTAAGGCAAGATAAGTAAATCCTGCATGAGAACTGGTTTCGGAGATATTATCATCTGAAAATCTTGTAACCCGGTTCCCTCCGGAAAAAACATAGGTTGTATAAAGCAGTGAGGCATAAGATGCCGGATTTGTAAAGCTAAGCTGGTATGGACTGTCTAATACACCGCCTGTTTTACCCATTCCTATTTCTTCTACACTCTTTAAAGCTGCCGGATCACCGATTCCAAAAAAGGAATAGGGTGAGGAATTTGATTTTTGAGCAAATCCTGCAACGCTTAAAAAGAAAGTTAATAGGGTAAAAGTTTTTTTTATCATTCGTCTAAATTGTATATCAAAATACTGTTCAATCCCACCAATAAGAAATTTGGATTGGCAAATATGGTACTTTTTATGTTTTTTGCCAAGAAAATTGTGTCTCCACCTGTTAAAACTATTGTAAAATTTTGATTTTTATCCTTATATTGATCTATTATGCCTTCAATTTCCATTTTTACCCCATTCAAAACTCCCGAATGAATTGCATTTTCAGTTGAATTTCCAATCTCCGGAATTTTATCTGTTTTACTGAGTTTTGGCAGGTTTGCAGTAAAAGTATTTAAGGATTTATAACGCATTTCGATACCCGGGGAAATAGCTCCTCCGTAGTAATTTTTATCCCGGTTAACAAAATCATAGGTAATACAGGAACCGGCATCGATTACCAGAACATCTTTAGCGGGATATTCCGTAACTGCTCCCGCCATAAGTGCAATACGGTCTACACCGAGCGTGGCAGGGGTTTTATATTTATTAAAAAAAGGAATTTTAGTTTGATGATCCAGTACGATAAGCGGAAACATTTGTTTGATGACTTTTAGATCTTTTTCCACTAAAGAATCGACACTTGAAAGTATAGCGTGCTGAATAGTATAATCAGTAATGATATTTTGCAGGGAAGAAATTAGATGTTCTTTTACTAAAATATCTTTAAAGATCATATCTCTATGTCTAAATACGGCAACTTTTACCTGAGTATTGCCAATATCAATGATCAAATTCATCGAATAAAAATTGAAGAGGCAAAAATACGATTATTTTTTAAGAAAAAATTTTGTGAATCTTATTTTTAGATTTATATTTGCACCCGCTTAACGCAATGGTACCTTAGCTCAGTTGGTAGAGCAATGGACTGAAAATCCATGTGTCCCTGGTTCGATTCCTGGAGGTACCACTTTTAAATTTTATAAGGCCTTGTAAATGAATAATTTGCAAGGTTTTTTGTTTTTTAGAGTTATCCACGTCGATAACCACACTTCGCTAAGCTTTAGAATTCACTGTAGCTATTAGTTAGGATAAATGAACTTTTATTAAGATAAATATATTGATAATCTTTGATTTGTCTCATGACTATTTCAATTTAAATGTCAATGTATTATTGAGATTTTTACAATTTTATAATCAATCATGTATTATTACACTCCTGATTTTAAAGATTCGTTTTTATCATTTTTTACCTCATTATTTCAAAAAGGAAGTTTTAAAATAACCATTACCGCTTTATGATCTGAAGGCCATTCCAGCAAATCGGCTGTAAAATTTTCATTTTCTGTAAAAGAACTGGTCAGTTTACCAAAGGCATAGGATTGTTTTGGGCCCACCAGTGTTGCATAGGTGGTTTTTATTCCTTTCCCTTTGTAAAAGATAAAATCTATTCGGTCTCTTTCATCTGATTTGGGAGTCCAGCTGGTAGATTTTCTACCATGAACCATTGAGGGCCAGGTTATCCCGGGATTGATCTTTTCATCCGGAAAGAAATCTCTGTAAGCATCTGTAAAACCGTTTTTGAAAAGAGCATACGTAGAAGGCCAGTTGATAATTACCCCGTTATGACTAAACATATCAGCAGTTTTTTCTGTCCAGTCCAGGTGAGATGGCTCGTTAAAATCCCCCATAAGGATAACAGGTCTTGTTTCATTTTTAATGTCATCCAAAAAAAACGAGATCTGTTTTTCTCTTTCTGAAGCATGATTATAAGCCAGTATTTTTTTTACATCCGTTATCGGATCTGGTTCTCCTTTACCATTATCGATCATTTTCCAGTTAGGATTTCCACCATTATATCCTCTGGGCAAATAACAGGCATATTGCGTATAATCCATATGGGTACAGGCTACAACAATTGAATTTTGGTTGAGGTCTATGTCAAATTTTGCTATTGTCCCTTTTGTTTTGTAAACTAAAGAAGAACGGGTTATAGGATATTTACTGATCAGAGATACATCCCCGCCTGCATAACCTCTGAAATATTTATAACCTTTATCATTAAGTGCCTTAACTATTTTTGTGGTCCAGTCGGTGTTTTTATAATTTCTTACTTCTGCAAAACAAACAATATCCGGGTTGGTTTTAATAATAACATCTCTAATTTTTATAAGTCCATGGCTTACAGAAGTACCTTCCTGCCAAACGTTGAAGGTCATTAATTTAAGTTGATTATCAGATCGAATGATTTCTTCTTTTTCTTTTTTAACAGATAAAACATTGTTTTGACTGAAACCGATATTGATTGCAAATAGGAGAAGATACAGAAAGTATTTCTTTTCCGGAATTCTTTTCGATAAGTGTAAGGCAGAAAAAAAGGATTGTTTTTTCATTTGAGGAATTTTAAGATAAATCATTGATAATCAGTAATGAAAATATTATATAATTAAAATATATTCGTGATAATCAATATTTTAGCATTATTAGCCGGAAGTCTAAGCAGATCATCACAGTATGTTTCGCAAGCAAAGATTACATAAATAAGTCAATACACAAAATGTAAACAATTATAAAATGACATTATTTTCATATACAAGATTCTCTTAATTCTGTAGGTGTAAAATGGTATAGATTTTTTTCAAAAAGCAGGTTTTGGAAAACATACCGAACAATAATACCGGAATCCACTGGTAAAGACCTCTGACTTTTAGAATCTATCAGAGAATTGGTTAGACAGGAAGCTGGTGGTGAATATACCCTAACATTTGATCCAATGATCCATTATTCTTTCAGTAAGATTTTAAAAAAATAATGCAAAAGGTGTTTTAAAATGTTCTTTTACTTATAAAAAAGTTTAACACAAAATATTTGTTAAAAAAGAGTGCAGATTTCTGTAAAGTATTATATTTGACCCGTTATGAAAAAGTGAATTTTATATTAACTTAATCATTGTAACGATGACAAATAGATTAGCAATTCTATTTTTTGTAACATCTTTATGTAATTTTGTTTACTCCCAGGGGAGAGTAAATATCTCAGAAATAGAAGAACGTTTGGTAGGTGGTGAATCTTTGATCTTTACCCAAAATACGGTTTTAAACGGTACCGTTTATGAAAATTATCAAACACCCAAACTTACTTATTCCGTCAAAGACGGAAAAAAAGAAGGGCCTTATACTTCGTATTATAAAAATGGTCAGATTCATAAAAATGCTTTTTTTAAAAATAATAAGCTCAATGGTTTGTATGTAGAATATTACAATAATGGCCAGCTAAAAGTCAGTACTCTTTTTACCGATAATAAATACAACGGACCCTATGAAGAGTATTATGCTAACGGACAGGTAAAAATAAAAGGAAAGCTGATCAATGGGAAATACGACGGGAAACTGGTAAAATATTATGATAACGGGCAGGTAAAAAGACAACTGGTGTTTGAAAACGGTTTACAAAACGGAACCCTGGAAGAATTTTATGAGAACGGCCAGTTGAAAAACAGAACCGATTATGTAGATGGAAAAATTGAAGGCCTAAGAGAAAAATACTATCCTGACGGCACTTTATACGTAAGGGCTTTTTATAAGAATAATCTGGAAAACGGCACTTTTGAAAAATTCTATGAAAATGGTCAGATAGAATTTAAAAGAAATTTTAAAAATGGAATTCAATACGGAGATAGTGAAGAGTATTACAATGATGGTCAGCCAAAGGTCAGGAAGATTCTGGTCAATACCGATTATTAATTTGGCACACTAATTCCGGTCACAAAAATCTGTTTTTAGTTTTTTTAATTTCGAAAAAAGACTTATCATTGAACCCTGAAATCATACAATAATTAAACCTTAAATCTGTTAAGTATATAAAGAAAGTATACTTTTTTAAAAATTTTTAATTTAATTATTATGAACAGAGTGATCATAGATTATCATAATGTCACTTCTGACCTTATGAACTCGATTAAAAAACAATATCCTTACGGTTATTCTGATGAAGATATGATTGTCTTTAGGAACTCCCGGAAAGAGATCATTAAAGCTATTGAAGTAACTCATGATGATACCGATTATCTGGTAAAGGTAAGCAAGCGTTTGGCGTTGCATTTAGATAATCTGAATGATGAAATTGAAGAGATCGATCTGGCTGACAACACACTATCAGAAGTAGATTAATCCAAAGGGATAATCATCAATGGGATTTTAGTATTTTCCAGGATACCTCCTGCGATGCTTCCTTTGATGATCCGCTGAATAAACCCGAGTTTCCTGTGTCCGAGGATCAAAAGATCTGCTTTTAATTTATCACATTCTTCCAGGATCAGTTCAATAGTTGGTCCCTGAATTAATAAGCCAGTAGCTTCAACTCCTTTTCTTTTGGCAAGTTCAGAATAATCGTTTAAGATCTGGTTTTCTGTAAATAAGGTTTTAGCCCTTTCCTCTCTTACCGATTGCGGTCCGGCTTCATAGCCTACAAAATCAGGATCAGGTGCCGAAGCATGGATGATCCATAGTTTTGCCTTATAAGCTTTGGCCATTTCAATACCTTTTTCTACAAGATATTCTTCTTTTTTTTCAATATCCAGAGCAACGATAATATTTTTCATCTGTTCTAAATTTTTATAATTATATGATCGATCATTTTTATGATAATACCATTAATACTTATTTTATAAAATGATGATCTATGTAAAGTTAGGTGTTTTTGAACTGATATCAAATTTGAAGTGGAAAATTCAATTTATTTATTGAAAAATTCGTAACTTAATATTCTGAAAACAAGACTTTAACAAAGTTGTCTAAAATGTATTGATCATGATCAAGGAAGATGTGATTTTTTATAAATTATGTGTAGATTCTTTTGTGGATGGAATTTGCATTACCGATGAGAATGGAATAATTGTAATGAACAACAAATCTCTGGAAAAGATGTTTGGTTTTAATCAAGATGAATTACTTCATCAAAGTATTGCTGTATTAATTCCCGAAAGGTATAAAGAAATAAATATCAATCATTTTTTAGATCTGATCAAGAATCCTGAACAGTTTAAGGAAGGATCTGTAAATGAACTTTACGGTTTGCATAAAGACGGGAAGATACTGCATGTAGAAGTAAAGATCAAACACTTTGAGTATGATGGGCATTTATATACAAAACTGATGATAAGTGATATCAGTTTACGAAAACACAATGAACATAAGATAAGAAGTATCAATTACGGTCTTGAAAAAGAGATTAAGAAACAAAATAAAGAACTTAAACATCTGGTAAAAAAATTAAAAAGTTCTAATTCACAGCTTAAGCAGGAGGTTCAGCAAAAGGTACTTGCAGAAAGAAAAGCAAAGGCATCTTTTAAAAAAGAAAAAGAATACCATGTTTTGAAATCTAAATTTCTTTCTATGGCCTCACATGAATTTAAAACTCCGTTGAGTGGAATTTATACTTCGGCCACACTAATTGGTAAATACAATGATCCGGTTGATGAAAAGATCAATATTCATGTAGAAAAGATAAAAAAACTGGTCAATCAGTTTAATGCCATTCTCGATGATTTCCTGCTCCTTGAAAAAACGGAATCCAAAGCCATAAATTACCAACCCGAAATTTTTGTTTTTTATAAACTTATGAAAGAGATCCTGCATGATGCCCAGTCGGTGATAAAAAAAGGTCAGAGATTTCAATTAACTCAGGGCAATGAAAAAGCTGAGGTTTTTCATGATAAAAAGATACTTTCACTTATTTTCCGCAACATTATCTATAATGCCATCAAATATTCAAATAAAGATTCTGTAATAACAATTGATATCAGTACCAATGGTTATATCACTGTTAAAGTAAAAGATCAGGGTATTGGGATTCCTAAAGAAGATCAGAAGCATATTTTTGAACGCTTTTTTAGAGCGGCGAATGCTTTACCTTTTCAGGGAACGGGGATAGGGCTGAATATTGTAAAGCATCATATAGAATCGCTTAAAGGTTCGATCAATTTTAAAAGTAAAGAAAGTGAAGGCACTGTTTTTATTGTAAAACTTCCCTTAAAAATAGAGGATGATGTAAAAAATTAAAAAAATTTAAACCATGAAAAAAAAGATCCTGCTTATAGAAGATGATGCCATTGTAAGAGAAAATACAGCTGAGATACTCGGTTTAGCCAATTACACTGTGGTAACTGCAGAGAATGGCAAAAAGGGAATTGAAAAGGCACGTAAGGATCATCCCGATCTTATCATTTGCGATATTCTGATGCCCGAACTTGATGGTTATGGGGTGATGCAGATCATCATGCGTAATAAATCACTGCAACATATTCCGGTAATTTTCTTAACAGCCAAAACCAATCATGAAGATATCAGAAAAGGGATGAATCTTGGAGCAGCGGATTATATTACAAAACCTTTTGAAGAATCAGAATTGCTAAGTGCCGTATCTGTTCGTCTGAAACAAAAGAAAATACATGATAAAATGGCAGAACCGAATGAAGATGAGGAAGAACGTATCCGATGGAAAGATCTGGTAAAATATTTTAATAATAAAGAACGCCTCAACTTAAAAAAAGGAGCTGCGGTTTACAATGAAGGTTATACAGGCAATTTCATTTTTTACCTGATAAAAGGGGAGGTAAAAACCTATAAATACAATGAAGAAGGAAAAGAATTCATTACACGCATCTATAAACAGGGAGATTATTTCGGCTTTACTTCTTTTTTAAGGAATAAAGCTCATTATGAAAATGCCGAGACTATTAAAAACAGTATTTTGATCAGGATACCACGGAGTGATTTTTTATCGGTGATCAGACAGAACCCCAAGCTCGCTTATCATTTTTTTGATCTGCTGTCCCTCGACCTGGAAAATATAAAAGATCACCTCATGCATCTGGCCTATGATTCCGTTAGAAAGAAAACCGCAAATATTCTGCTAAAGATGGAGAAAGAAATCAGTTCAGAAGGACTAATAGATATTTCCCGTTCTGATCTGGCCTGTATTATCGGGATAGCTAAAGAAACTCTTATAAGAACCTTAAAAGAGTTCAAGGAGGAAAAACTCATTACTACCAATAGAAAATATATTCAGATCATTGACCGGGATAAACTGAGAAAAATTAAATAAAAAATGACCGTGGTCAGTGTTTTTGTTGACCGTCGTCAATGATATAAACCAATTTTCAGATTAACTTTATATGTTCAACATTAAAAGCTCATAGTCATGAAAAAGATCTTATTACCTACCGATTTTTCTCCAAACTCGATCAATGCCATTCACTATGCATTAGACCTGTTTAAGGATGAAAAATGTATCTTTTATTTGCTGAATGTTTATCGAGTTCCTTATGTTACAAATGAGGATGTGGCCTATGTAAATACTGAAGCACTGATAGATCTTGAAGAAGGCCTTAAAAAAACATCAGACGAGAAATTAAAGGAACTTGTGGAAAAATTAATGGCCGGAGGAAATAAAAACCATCTTTTTGAAGCAGAAAGCGATTACAATTTTTTGTCGGAATCTGTAAAAAGGATTGTTAAAGAAAAAGAGATCGATCTGATTGTAATGGGAACTAAAGGAGCTACCGGAGCCAAAGAAATCTTTATGGGAAGCAATACAGGTGATATCATTATGAAGGTTGATTGCAATGTGCTGGCGATACCGGAAAAAGTGGTTTACAATGAGCTAAAGGAAATTACTTTCCCAACCGATTATGAGATCGGTTATGATACAGGCGATCTTTCCTATCTTTTGAGCATAGCAAAAAAGCACAAGTCTGTGATCAGAGTATTACATGTGCAGGATGAACCTTTAACAGAAAAGCAGCTGAACAACAAAAACAATCTTGAAGATTTACTGGGGGATATTGAACACACTTATCACACTTTAACCGATTCCAGTTTTGAATCGGCAGTTAATCTTTTTACACAAAGCAGAGGAAATATTGATATGATTGCTCTTATTGCAAGGCATTATAGCTTTTTCCAGCGATTGTTTTTCAGGCCTAAGGTTGAAGAATTGAGTTTTCATACCAGAATTCCGTTGTTGGTTTTACATAAAAATTAATTGAGATGATGGATATCAGTATTTTTTTAGCAAAGTTTTGGGGGTGGTATATGATTACTTTTTTTGTATTGATTATGCTTTATCCGAAAAGGATCAAACAGCTTTTTGATTTTTCATCAGATGATAAATTTGCCATCATTATATCTTTTATGGCCATTATTATTGGTCTTCTCAATATCATTGCTCATGATTTATGGGTGGGTGACTGGCGTATAATTATTACCCTTTTAGGATGGATGGCCTTTATAAAAGGAATCGTAATTTTTGCTTTTCCGGATATCAATAAGAATTGGCTGGAAAACATAGATTTTAAATGGTTTCAGTTTATTGTTTTCTTACTTTTCCTAATGGGAATCTTCCTTTTGAATCAGGCTTATGTCTGGGTGCAAATATGAGAGATTGATAAGAATCAACTTTTTAATTGACCACGGTCATTGTATCGGCCTAAACTACGTCATACATTTGTACTTGTATTAAAAATATTTAAGTTCTTTAAAATTACTATGAAGATAGAGGTTGAAATGATGACGAAGTTTGTTTCAACCGTTTTGAAGTAAGAGGATTATTTATCGTTCTTTAAAAGAAAAAACTTTATAACGAGAGTTAGTGAAGAAATGTGTTTTAAAGAGGGGTAAAAACAAGTTACTTCAACAGAACAGAGAGCATTTGCTCTCTGTTCTCGTTTAAAGTGGTTTTGATTTTTTACTTTAATGTTGACCACAATCAATTTAAAAACTGATTGTGATCATTGTTGAAATTTTATTTTACCAATAATTTCGTATAGAATTAAAAAAGGGAGTTTAACTTTTAAATTTTAAGGTCATGACTTTAGTAAAATTAAAAAAACACAGGTTACCATGGTACGACACCATGTTTAACGATCTGATGGGTACTGACAGGTTGCTTACCAATGATTTCTTTCTGGAAAACAAATGGATCCCTGAAATGAACATCAAGGAAAATGAAAAGGATTTTGAAATAGAACTGGCAGTTCCGGGATTTGATAAGAAAGATTTTAACATCTCTATTGAAAACGGAATCTTGTATCTCTCTGCTGAAAAGCAAGACAAAATCAGTGAAGAAGAGGAGAATAAGTATACCAGGAGAGAATTTCATTATCATTCTTTTACCCGTACTATGACACTGCCTGAAAATGTGAATGAAAAAGAACATATTGTAGCCAATTACAAAAACGGAATTTTAAAGATCACACTTGAAAAATTACCTGAAGGACAATTAACACATAAGAAGATTATTAAAATTTCTTAGGAAATGTTATGAGATAAGTTGACGGAAATAACGAATTTATTTTTTTCATTATCAAGGCAAAATATTCAAGCGTAGCCTAAGCTATGGTTTGGTATTTTAACGATGAAAAAGGAAAAAAGAACAAGTTAATATGGCGAGTTATTCCATAATAATTCCTTAGTTGATATGAGGAGGTCTCAAGATTGTCTTTATGTTGTTTTAAGACGGGCGTAATTAGCCCGGAAGAAACGGGTGTATTGATATTGAGTTTAATAAAGTTTGAAACCTTGACTGTTTTGCAACATGAGTTGATTTTGAGACAGCCTCTTTTAAAGAAAAAGATTATTAACTGTTAAAAATTGAGGTCTATGAAACCGGAAAAAGAAAAATTCAGAAAAACATTGTACAAAGCCAGTTCAGAAAATGAGAAATGGATGTCGGAACTTGAGTTTATGCAAGATGAACAAAAATTTCTGGAACACTTATTAAGTTCTCATTTTCTTGATCTGAGTACGGATCAGTATTATGAACCCACAAAAAAGCTGATTCAGAAGCTAAAAAATGTTGAAAAGATGAGCAATGAATTGTCTGATCTGCTTCAAACACATAACAAGCATCTGGCAACGCTTATTGAAAGTTTACAACTCAAAGGTAAAAAAGAGTTTAAAAGGGAACATAAAAGAATCGAATCAGAATTTGATCACTACTCTTTGAACCTTAAGTATATTAAAAAGAAAATTTTTGCAATGATTAAAGACATTATGAAAAATCATAAACAGAAATTATTAATTGCAGAAGAATAATTGAAATCCCCCTCAAAATGTTGTTGAAATGCTGTTTGAAAATTATATTTCAAACAGCATTTTTATTACTCCTTAAGGATTAAATATTCCCAGGGTTTGAACACTAGTTTTTGCTTTTTGACTAAATTGATATCCTTCCCTGAAAAGGCGTTTTTAAAAGCACCTTCCAGAGGCATTGTAAATTCAGTCTGATTTTTATTCAGATTTGCTATAAACCAGAGTTTTTTCCCGTCTTTTTCTCTTTTAAAAGCAAGGATTTTCTCATCGTCAGAAGTATTGATCCGGGTATAATCAGCTGCAATTTTTCCACCGTTGATCGCCTTACATTCATTTTTTAGTTTTCCCAGTTTTGTATATAGTTCAAAGAATTTTCCTGTGTTTTTTACAATAGTATCTTTTTCAAAGAACTTGAGTCTTTTATTCATACCGTATTCTTGTCCGCTGTAGATCAGTGGCATTCCCGGGGCAGCATAGGTAAGTGCTGCAAATACTTCGGCAGCATCTCCCATACGCTCAAAAACGGTTCCGTTCCATGAATTTTCATCGTGATTTGAGGTGAAATTCATCAGTATATCATCATCGGCATACATTGTATCAACCTGAACCATACGATCATCCCAGGCTTTTACATTTTTTTCACCCTGTGCTATTGCATTCATGATATGATGCGTATCCCATCCGTAGGCCATATCGAACAGATGGTCCTTCATCAATTCGGGCTCCCAGGCTTCTGCCAGCATAAAGATATTTTTTTCTTTTCTGAGCTCAGGAATGGCCTGTTCCCAGAAATCTGTAGGTACGGATCCGGCCACATCACATCGGAATCCATCTATATTTTCATTGTCAATCCAGTATTTCATATCGGCGATCATGGTTTTTCTCAGATCTTTGTTGTCGTAGTTCAGATCGGCCACATCAGCCCAGCCCACAGGAGTACCATCTTCTTTTAGAGGTTCTGTGATCTCGCCTTTTGCATTTTTAGTGTAAAAATCAGGGTGTTCCTTAATCCATATATGATCCCATCCGGTATGATTCGGTACCCAGTCGATCACTACATAAATTCCATTCTCATGTGCTGTTTTTACCAGTTTCCTGAAATCATCAATATTGCCAAACTCCGGATTGATCTTTCTAAAATCGGTTACAGCGTAATAACTCCCCAGATATTTTTCACGTTCTTTCGGATCTTTGATCTCTGAAGCGAATTTATCACCGGTAGCTTTTCTTTTGGTATGCGAGATCGGGAATATGGGCATTACCCATAAGATCTTAACGCCCAGTTCTTTTAATTTGGGAATATCCTGCGTAAAGGCATTAAAACTTCCTTCCGGTGAATATTGCCTGATATTGGCTTCATAAATTACTGCTGATTCAAGAACCTGATCTGAGATCGGTGCCAGTTGTTCTTTCTGATCAGCTTTTACTTCTTGTTTTTTTACCTCCTGTTTGCAGGAAATTAAAAATGCAAACAGTACAAATACAATTGATATTTTTTTCATTACTTTCTATTTATTTTTCTAATAAAACAATTTTAAATTGGGTATTTAATTTAATTTCTCCGTCTTTTACAGTAGCTTTTTTATTGGAATAACGGTCGGTAAGTACCGTTCCATCCTTAAAAACTGAGTTTACCCGGATGGTTTTTTCTCCTTTTGGCAGATCAAGACCTGCAATGATCTGATCTGTAAAACTTCCTTTGGTATATTTTCTGCTGAAAACATAGGGTTCTTCACTAATCATTTTATGAATTCCCGCACCAACAGCCGGATGATCTCTACGGAATCTTCCCAGTTTTTGCCAGTGTTCTAAAATTCTTTTAGTCTTCGGATCATTTTTTATCTCCTCCCAGTTCATAAACGATCGTAAGGTGGCATCTCCAACAGTACCTTCGATATCCAGTGATCGTGCAGATTCATCTCCGTAATAGATTTGTGAAGTGCCGGGAGATAAAAGGAGTTTGTTAGCAGCTTCAAAATTACGGGTACGTTCTTTATCAAAAGGTTGCCCGTCATCATGTGAAGTGAGGTAATTTAAAACTCCGTAGCCATTGAGTTCGTTATGCAGTTTATCACTGTATTTAGAAAAGATAAATTCATAATCCTTTTGTGCATCGTATTTAAACTCAAAGTTGATCAGACTCTGAAAACCATTCTTAAAATAGTTCACTTTTTTATCGCTAAAATCATACAACTGCCCTGAACTGATTCCGTATCCGTACACTTCTCCTACGAGATAGAAATTATTATCGTCTAAAACTTTGTCCTGATGATGTTCTTTCCATTCCGCGAAAGCGAAATCACACTCCTTTTTAAATTCATCCCAAACCGTTTCTTCGGTATGTTTTACCGTATCGGCCCGGTAAGCGTCGATGCCAAATTCCCGGATATAATCGGTAAGCCATTTGATGATATAGAAACGCGGAGCTCTCGGATAGCCTGTTCGCTCAAAGAAAGCATTTAGTTCAGTTATTTCCTTATCGTATCTGCCTTCAGCTTTCCATTTGTCGGTCAACATCTTTGGCAATTCAACATCTTTGTTGCTTTCGGTTAGAATATCCGGAAGATTTTTAACCAGAGTGCAGGAGGTTGTGCTTTTAAAATCTTTATAATCGCATTGCGGATCGGTGCGCACCCAGTTGTCCGGCCATACCGGATCTTCTTTTGTAATAGGCCCGGTATGATTGATCACACCATCCAGCACGATACGGATTCCCTTTTGATGTGCTTTTTCCACCAGTTCTTTCAGCTCTTCTTTTGTTCCGAAATTTGGATCAAGTGCAGTCCAGTCTTTGGCCCAGTACCCATGATATCCGTAAGTATTTCCGGTGCCTTCATTTACACTTCCGTGGATCTGTTCAATGATAGGGGTAAGCCATATAGCATTGATACCCAAATCAGTAAAATAATTCTTATCGATCTTCCGGATGATCCCTTTGAGGTCGCCTCCTTCAAAACCTCTGAGTTTTCCGGTTTTTTTAGTACGGTTGAAATTAACATCATTTGACTTGTCCCCATTGTAAAACCTGTCGGTAAGAAGAAAATACAGATTGGCACCTTCCCAAACAAAAACTTGTTGTGAGTGGGGTGTTTTTTGTTGACTATACAAATCAGGCATGACTATAAGGAATATTAAAAGTGTAAAAATTTTCGGCATCATTATAAATGGATTTGAATTTCTTTTGACTGATCTAAGGTCAGATTTAACTTCAGGGTCCTTTTTACAGGATCCCATTGGTAATTCTTTTCAGAAACAGATTGTGGTTTTGTAATTTCGTGAATTACAAGTTCGATTTTTTTAGGTGGAGACTTAAACTGAGAACCTGTTTTATGTAACATAGTCAATTGTATTTCTTTTTCACTGTTTTTTGCCTGGAACGAAATATATTCATTGATATGTTTTTTAAGGGGTTCGGGTGTTTTGCCATCATCATTATAGATGTATCCGGTACTCTTTAACATAGCCGGATCATAATAATAATGCACCTGAAAATGATCGGTCTTATAATCATCAGTGCTTTGCACAACTTCGGTCATCGGGATAAATGCACCTGCACGCACAAAGACCGGGATATGGTCGGGTGAAAGATGTGTCAGTTGGGTTTTTCCGCCTTCATATTTTTCTCCGGTATAAAAATCAAACCAGTTATTGTTTTTAGGAAAGTAAACTTTTTGTTCTTTTAAACCTTTCTTCAGCACCGGAGCTATAAGCATATCTTTTCCCCAGAGATAGGCATCACTATAAGTTAAGAGTTTTGTATTTTCCGGTTCTTCAAAAAACAAAGGACGCGAAAAGGGCATTCCGTAGGCATGATTTTCAAAGACCAGGGTATAATTATAGGGAAGTAATCTATACCTTAATTCAATTGCTTTTTTGGCTAGAGCTCTGGTTTTATAATCGTGAAAAACGGGTTCAGGTGCAATATGTTCTTGTGCATGGGGCCTAAAAATGGGTTGAAAAGTTCCGTACTGAAGCCATCGTACATAGAGTTCAGGGTCAAATACATCCCCACCGGCAAAACCTCCTAAGTCTGAATGCATATAGGCAAGACCCTGCATTCCCATTTGCAGGATGATCTCCGGTTGTGCCTGTAAGCCACCCCAGCTGCGGTTTACATCTCCCGACCAGGGAATCATTCCAAAACGTTGCGATCCGGAATATCCGGCACGCATAAGGATAAAAGGCCTTTTATCAGGAAAATCTTTTTTATAGCCTTTACAGATCATCCGGGCCCAGTCGTGACCATAAATATTGTGTACCTGGTCAGCTGTACCGGTTTTGTGGATCAGATCCGACGGATGTACTTCGGGCTCACAGAGATCTCCCCACCAGCCGGCAACACCTTCTTTTGTTAGTTCTTTATAGATGTTCCAAAACCATTTTTTCGCATCGGGGTTATAAATATCTACAATACCGGTATGGCCGAAATAGAAATCGTAGGTGTAAGGAGATCCATCAGCCTTTTTTCCAAGATATCCGTTTTTTGAGGTTTCTTTCCATTTTTTAGAAGTGGTCAGGATAAAAGGTTCTGTTACCAGAACGGTTTTTACCTTTTCATCTTTAAGTCTTTTGATCATTTTTTCCGGTTGGGGAAACGAATCTTTATAGAATTCAAGATTGCCCATACTCCCTTTGATTTTTGGACCAAACCAATAGATATCGATAACTATCGCATCAAGTGGTATTTTA
Source organism: Flavobacteriaceae bacterium (assembly GCA_024762795.1). Taxonomy (GTDB): domain Bacteria; phylum Bacteroidota; class Bacteroidia; order Flavobacteriales; family Flavobacteriaceae; genus Namhaeicola. Next base: position 26,275 of record JANTGS010000006.1, read on the forward strand.
TACTTTCTGAATAATCCGGCAGTTTTAAGTACTTCATTTTGCGAATGATATCCAAAACGACTTGAAAAATTTCCCAGCGCCCATCGTGGAGGCATGGGTTGGTGGCCGGTTAGATCGGCGTAGGCCTGCATGAGCTTGTTCCATTTATCGGCAGCAATAACCTGATAGGTTTTTCGTCCGCCGATGGTCTCGTAATGTATAGAATTATCTTTTTTTGAGTCGAGATCGAGAAAACCTATCTCAGGATTATCAAAATGCAGCATATATCTCTTAGAAGAGATCACCAGAGGCATGGTGTAGTTCATCAATTCAGAGTGGGTTTCGTATCCGTAATGAGCACGGTTGTACAATTGTAAACGATGCCCCCGGCGATTCATTCCCAAAACGCGTTCCCCGCCTCCGTATAGCACTTCATCAGGAGTGATCTGAAAACCAAGAATTTCAGTACTGTCGGTTTTTACATATCCTTCCCGTTCTGAAACCAAATAACGGTCTTTGTAATAATAGGAAATTTTAAAAGGAGATTTGTCTATCTGTACCCGGATGCCATTTGTGGCAAATTCAATCCGGTTCCCTTTGTTTGAAGATTCTGTGATGGCTTTTTTAGGTTTAAGCACCACAGCATGCGAATTGAGGTCAAGGGAATCCCCTTTAGGGATAAAATTTGTTTCAATAATATGATCGCTCATGATCCGGATTTGATACCGGCCATCAGAGACATCTATTTCAATACCTTTTGGAATGCTTCGCGAAGTTTCGAAAGTACGTTGTGCAAACAAGAAGTTTGTAAACGATAATAGAAATAGGAGGAGTGTTTTTTTCATATTCTTATTTTTCAAACAGCCATTGTATAGCTTCTTTAAAATTTTCTTTCCAGAGTTTTTCATTGTGCCGGCCTTCAGGAACAACTTTTGAATGAATATTTTCTTTATTGAATCCCGATTCTTTCAACAGATCAATTATTTTATTCATATCAACTACAGTCTGACTGATTTCATCAAAAGCTGTATTATCTCCTTCTTTATTTCCTGCTAAAAGATAAATTCTTGAATTCTTAAGGTTTCCATGAGTTTTTGCAAATTTAAAACTTTGATCAGAAAACCAGAATGAAGGGGAAAAAGCTCCTGTCTTTCCAAACACATTAGGGTATTTTAAGCCTGCGTAAAAGGAGATCAGCCCGCCCATAGAACTTCCAAAAACAGCAGTCAGCTCTTTCTCAGGAAAGGTTCTGTAATGCTTATCAACATAGGGTTTCAGGGTTTTTACCACAAATTCGGTATAAGCAGCTCCTTCACCACCGCCATATTTTTTATTCTTCCACGGAGAATATTCATCCAGTCTCTTTTTACCTCCGTTGTCGATACCGATTACGATAAAACCTTTTCCTGTTTCGTTAAAAATTTCATTCAGGCTTTCATCCACTTCCCATTCTCCTGAAAAAGAAGTAGCCCGGTCAAACAGATTTTGTCCGTCGTGCATATAGATCACAGGATATCTTTTTCCGGAATTGTTATAACCGGGAGGAAGATAGATCCTGATCTTTCTTTTTCGGTTGAGTTGTGGCATATAGAAATCTTCTGAAAGTACAGAAACGTTTTTTGATGCTGTGGAGGTTTTTTGTTTCGGATCATTCCACTTTTCTATAGTGATCTTTAGAGTTTCGGGATGTTCTTTAAAAGTGTAATTCCGGTTCTCTATATCATTTCCGTTTTTATTCACTTCAACTTTTTTCCAGGAACCCAAGGTAAATTTGTACTGAATATTCTTAGAGATCTTTGGGATAGTAATCCGGTAAGTGCCCTCTTTTTTTTGCAGGCGATATTTTTCCTGACCGCCCGCCCAGCCTTCAAAATTTCCTGAAATATAGATCGAGGCATTTTCCGGAGTATTTTCGGGGAGCTGATTAACGATAAATGTTACCTGTGCCGGAATTAGTAACGGAAAAAGAACAAATAAAATATTTAAGATTAGATATCTCATTCTAATATCCGGTTTTTGTTGTAAAAAGGTAGGTTCCCTTAGAATTCAGGTTGAGATGATCTTTCCAGATCAATTCATTTCCGTTAAGAATATTTCTCAGCTTTTTATTCTTTAATCCGGTTTCTTCAAATCTGTTAAGATCAAGAGTTACGGGTTTTTCATTTTTATTCAGGATTAAAACTACGTTTTCATCTTTGTAGATTCTAAAAATAACATAAATACCATTTTCAGGAGCAAAATGGACAGTTTTTCCCTGAGTGATCGCTTTAGAGTTCTTTCTGTAATTCAGTATTTTTTTAAGAAATTGCTGCATTTCTTTTTGATCGGCAGACAGTTTTTTATCCGTAAAAGCATTAACAAGATCATTTTTCCATCCGCCGGGAAAATCAGAACGGATCAAACCGTGATCTCCCTTTTTTTTTGTGTCGTTCATCAGTATTTCCGTTCCGTAATAGATCTGTGGAATTCGAGGTAAGATCAGCAAGTAACTCAATCCCATTTGGGTTTTTGTAAGGTCTTCTTTAAACTCGGTAAAAATCCTGCTTTTATCATGATTATCCAGAAAAGCCAATATTTTCTCAGGATGAGCATAGGAAAAATCATTGGCTAGGCCTTCATATAATTTTATCAGACCTTTATCCCAGCTTTCCTCTTCATTAACACCATCTATGATCGCTTTCAGCAATGGAAAGTCCATGGTAGAAGTGAGATTTGATCTGTATCCGTCTTTATTTTTTGCGCCCTCCTGCCAGTACCCCACCAGTAACGGATTGTAGCTCCATTCTTCCCCAACAATGCTAAAATCGGGATATTCATTTATAATAGCTCCCGCCCATTGTGCCATAAAATCTTTATCGGAATAAGGATAGGTATCCTGCCTTATTCCACCAAGATCAAGTGTTTCTATCCACCAGATACTGTTTTGGATCAGATACTTTGCCATAAAAGGATTTCGCTGGTTCAGATCGGGCATGTCCGGAACAAACCATCCTCCGGTCATCTTTTCCTGATCGGATTTTGATGCGTAAAGATCTTCATTGGTGGTCCTTCGGTGATTTGTTATAACTATAGTTCCGTTTTCAAATTTTTTTTGATAATTAACCCAATCGTTAAAGGGAAGATCCTTCATCCACCAGTGTTCGATACCACAGTGGTTTTCCACCTGATCCATTATTAGTTTTAAACCTTTTTCTTTTGCTTTTGCAGAGAGTTCTACATATTCTTTTAAAGTGCCAAAACGGGGGTCAACGCGGTAAAAATCGGTTATGGCGTAGCCGTGATAAGAACTTCTCTTCATATCATTGATCAGTAAAGGAGTTGGCCAAAGAGCTGTAAACCCCATGTTTTCAATATAATCTAAATGATGGGTGATTCCTTTTATATCTCCGCCATGGCGGGCATAATCATCTTTACGGTTGATGGTTTTTTCTCTAAGATCTTTATCGATATCATTTTCCGGATTTCCATTCGCAAATCTGTCGGGAGTAATCAGATAGATCGCATCACTGCTGTCAAATCCTTTTCTCTGTGCTGAATTTTCTTTTCGTTGATCAAAAACATAACTGTATTTCAGATCTTTTTTTCCTTCGGATCTGAATAGAATCTTAATTGTTTTGGCCTGCTTCAGGGCAGAAAGATCCAGATCGATAAAAAGGTAATTTTTACTTACTGCCTTTGAGATTTTTATGATCTTTACAGAATCATCTGAGATCCCGGGATGATATTGAGAAATATTCTTACCGTAAACCAGCAACTGAAGGTTTTTATTTTGCATACCTGCCCACCAGCTTGGAGGTTCAACACGCTGAATAATTTGAGCCATGCTTATTTGTACAAGCAATAAAAACAATACAGATATGACTGTTGATCTTTTCATAGATTGGAAAGCCTTTTTACAATTCGATCATTGTCTTGGGCGCAACCTTAAAATCTTTCCCATGGATGAAAATATTTATAGGTTTATCAGATTCATTGGTAAATTTGCAGCCTTTATGATCTTTAAAAACCTTTAGAGTCCTGCCTCTGTAATTGATCTTAAAAGAATACGATTTCCATTCTTTCGGGATCTGCGGAGCAAAGGATAGTTTATCGTTAAAATTACGCATACCGCCAAATCCCTGAACTATAGATAACCAGGTTCCGGCCATACTGGTAATATGGAGCCCTTCATGAACTTCGTGGTTATAATCGTCAAGATCCAGCCTTGAAGTGCGCAAATACATTTCGTAGGCTTTATTCATCTTATTGATCTTGGCAGCCAGAATAGAATGTACACAGGGCGACAAAGAAGATTCATGAACAGTAAATGGTTCGTAAAAATTGAAATGCCTTTCAATGGATTTCTGCTTAAAATGATTTTCAAAGAAATAAACTCCCTGTAAAACATCAGCCTGTTTGATATAAACTGAACGCAGAATCCTGTCCCAAGACCATTTTTGATTGATCGGCCTTTCAGATGCAGGAAGTTTGTCGGTGGAGATCAGTTCTTTATCGAGGAAATTATCCTGTTGCAGATACACTTCGTATTCATCACTGTACGGAAAATACAGTCCGTTACTTACTTTATTCCATTCATCCAGTTCCAGCTGATTTAAATGGGTTTTTTGAATAATTCTCTCAAAATCGTCAGGGTAATCTTCTTTCAGGATCTCAAGATTTTTCAGGGTATAATCAATGGTCCATTTGGCCAGGTAATTGGTATAGAAATTATTATTGATATTGTTTTCGTACTCATTAGGACCTGTAACCCCCAAAATCACATATTGATCTTTTGCCTTTGAAAAAGTGGCTCTTTGATGCCAGAATCGTGATACGGCAATCATTACTTCCATTCCGTATTGCGGAATATAGCTGTAATCGCCGGTATAGTTTACATAATTATAAATGGCGTAGATCATAGCTCCGTTACGGTGGATCTCTTCAAAGGTAATTTCCCATTCGTTATGACATTCTTCCCCGTTCATGGTTACCATCGGATAAAGTGCCGCACCATTTTTAAAGCCTAGTTTTTCTGCATTTTCTATAGCCTTATCGAGTTGATGGTAGCGGTAGAGCAATAAATTTTTGGCTACATTCTTATCTTTAGTACTCATATAAAAAGGAATACAATAAGCTTCAGTATCCCAGTAGGTGCTTCCTCCATATTTTTCTCCTGTAAATCCTTTAGGGCCAATATTCAATCTGGAATCCTCACCGAGATAGGTTTGATTAAGATGAAAAATATTAAATCGGATGGCTTGTTGTGCTTTAATATCTCCGTCGATAACTACATCAGCAGTTTCCCAGATCTTTTTCCAGGCATCTTTTTGTTTTTGCAACAGATCATAAAAACCAATGATCGATGCTTTTTGGAGTAATTTTTCCAAAGCAAATATAAGTTCTTCTTTTGGGTGATTCATAGATTGTGTATAACCACCGTATTTGCAAATTGAAAAAGTATCTCCTTTTTTTACATCAGTTTTATAGTTAAAGGCAATTTTTTTATCTTCTTTATGTGTTTCGTAAGGAAGTTCGATAAAATAATCGTTTAAGAGGAATTCTATTTTCATTCCGGTACACACATGAAACTCGGTTTTAAGAGTTTTTGACAGGATATAGGCCTCATTTTTTTCTTCTTCGAAACGGAGAATTTCCCAGAAGAATTCATCGTAATTGGCATCTTCATTCATTATACCCGCATCGATATAAGGGATGTATTCTATTTCTCCGTCAAAATTCAATGGAGTGATATCGTATTTGATCACTCCCAATTCGTTGAAATTTAAGCTTAAAAACCTTGTGACACAGACTTTGATCTGTTCTCCACCGGATAATTCGGCGGTAAAAGAGCGGGTAAGTACCCCTCCTTTCATATTGAGCTTTCGTTCAAAATCGTTTACTTTACATTGAGACAGATCGAGAGATCTTCTATTGATTTTTACATCAATTCCAATCCAGTTGGGAGCATTGAGAACCTTGGCAAAATATTCCGGATATCCATTTTTCCACCATCCTACACGGGTTTTGTCAGGATAATAGATTCCGCCAATATAGCTTCCTTGAAAAGTTTCACCACTATAGGTTTCCTCAAAATTTGCTCTTTGACCCATATAACCGTTTCCAATACTAAAAATACTTTCTGAAGCGGTTACATTTTCTTTATCGAATCCTTTTTCTAAGATCGACCATTCATCGGCTATGATATAATCCTGATTCATAATAAATTTTTTAAGTAATGATCTTTTGAATAAGATCGGGGGTTAGTTCTTTAGTGTTTCTTAAATTAATATCAGCAGCATTCAGATGAACAGGGTCTCCTATACCAATACTGAACATTCCGGCATTATGGGCAGCCTCGATTCCTGCTACGGCATCTTCAATAACAATGCAATATTTAGGCTCGGTTTTTAGTTTCTTTGCGGCAATAAGAAAGACTTCGGGATCGGGTTTGGCTTTGCTCACATCATTTCCGTCAACAATAGCAGTAAACTTATTGAGAAGCCCTACTTTTTCAAGAATCAGTCCGGCATTCTTACTGGCTGATCCCAGGGCAAAGACTATGTTATTCTTTTCCAGAAAATCAAGTACCGCAGGTATTCCCGGAAGGATCTCATCAGAGGTCATTTTCTCTATATAAGTGAGGTATTCTTCATTCTTTTGCAGCAGGAGCCTGTCTTTTTCTTCCTGTGATAATTCGATCTTACCGATCTTTAATAGGATATCAAGGGAACGAACCCGGCTTACACCTTTGAGTTGTTCATTTTGTTTTTCCGTAAATTCAAAACCAAGTTCACCGGCCAGATTCTTCCAGGCGAGGAAATGGTATTTGGCTGTATCCACAATAACTCCGTCAAGATCGAAAATAAATGCTTTTTTACTCATAATTAATTTTTTAATTCTACTGTATCATCCACATCATTTACTCTTATTACCAGCATGGCTGCAATTAAAAATGAAATACCGCTTACTACGAGAGCCCAAATGGCATTGCCACCGTAAAAGTATTTTACCATGGGCCCGCCGATCAAAGCATTAATGATTTGTGGAATTACAATAAAAAAGTTAAAAATACCCATATAAACACCCATTTTGCGGGGAGGTATTGATCCGGCAAGGATAGCATAAGGCATAGCGAGAATACTCGCCCAGGCTATTCCAATAGCTATCATAGAGAGGATCAGCCAATTCTCGTTGGGGGCAAAATAGATTGATATCAACCCAAGTCCGCCAATAATAAGAGAAAAAGCGTGTGTTTTCTTTCTTCCTATTTTTTTGGCAATGGCCGGAAGGAAAAAGGCATAAACAGCCGATACGGCATTGTATATTCCGAATAAGATCCCTACCCAGTCACCGGCATCTTGATAAGTTTTACTATGTGCATCATCAATAGGTAAACCGTAAATATGGTGGGCAATAGCCGGTGTGGAGAATACCCACATCCCAAATAAGCCAAACCAAGAAAAGAACTGTACCCAGCTGAGTTGTCTCATCGTTAGCGGCATATTTTTAAAATCGGTAAAAATGTTCATTAAACCGGCTTCTTTCTCTGTTTCATCAGCTTCTCCATTAATCATTTCCATTTCTTCCGGAGAATATTCTTTGGTTCCGAAAACAGTAACCAAAATACTGATGATCAATACAGAAGCTCCTATGATAAATGACCACATCAGATTGGGAGGAACCATTCCTTCGGGAGCATTATTTGTAATGCCGAAAAAATTGTTGAGTACATAGGGCAACCACGATCCGATTACGGCACCAATGCCGATCAATATAGTTTGTACACTAAAACCCAGTGTTCTTTGATCACTTGGCAGAACGTCGGCAACGAGAGCTCTGAAAGGCTCCATGGCGATGTTAAAAGAGGCGTCCATGATCATCAACATACCTGCACCTACCCATAAGGTTGGCAAAAATGCGGTAAACATATCGGCATTTGGCATTAGTACAAGTCCTATGGAAGCCAGAACAGCACCGGTCAAAAAATACGGCCGGCGTCGGCCAAGGCGAGTCCATGTACGGTCACTGTAATGCCCGATGATGGGTTGAACGATCAATCCTGTCAGTGGTGCAACGATCCAGAACCACGATAGTTCATGTACATCGGCACCAAATATTTGTAAAACTCTGCTGGCATTGGCATTTTGAAGGGCAAAACCCATTTGTATGCCTAAAAATCCGAAACTTAGATTCCAGATCTCCCAAAAACTGAGGCGTCTTTTTTTCACACTTTCTAAATTTTAACCGATGAATCAGATACTTCTGTATCCATCGTAAACATTATAAAAATAACTAAGATAACAAGCCTTAAAAAAGCTTATTAAGTGTGAAATATAAAAAAAGGCAAGTGTGAAATAATACCCTTTAAGGTGAGACAAAGATATAAAAAAAACTTTACAAATAAATTTTTTATAATTTTTTTGTAGATTCTCTCAGGATTAGATCAGTCTCTACAACTTTTGTTTGGTGCTGATAATCAGTATCCTGGTATTCAATTTCGTTGAGTAAAAGTTCAACGGCTTTCTGCCCCATGGTATTTCCGTGTTGAGCAACGGTTGACAAAGTAGGGGTAGAAAATTGCGATATAAGTCCGTCGGTAAAACCTAAAATTGAAATATCTTCTGGAACATCATAACCTTGTTTTCTGGCATATTTCATCGCATAGGCGGCATAGATCTCATTCACTCCAAAAATTCCATCCGGAGGTTCTTTAAGAGAGAATAAGGTTTTGATCTGTTCCTCAATATTTTTGTCTTCATCAATTTTTAAAACAAGATCTTCATCAAAAGGGATCAAACTGTTCTCAAGGGCATTTTTATAACCTTCAAGTCGCAGATTACCTACTGTAACAAAATCGGGAGTAGTTAAAATCGCGATGCGTTTACAACCAATATTGATCAGGTGTTTTGTAGCCAGATAGCCGCCGTCCAAATCGTTTGTAAGTACTTTGCTGCATTTGATCTCATCGATTACCCGATCGAACATTACTAAGGGTATTCCGTTGTAAATCAGATCTCTGAAATGAGAATAGTTCTCCTTTTCTTCAGTTTCCTTTGCCACAGAAACGATGATGCCATCCACCACGCCATTGGCCAGCATATCCATATTAAGCACTTCTTTTTCATAAGAATCCATAGACATACAAATCATTACATTGTAACCGTTCTTATTGGCTACCTGCTCGATCCCGCTGATCACTTTGGTAAAAAAATGATGTACGATCTGAGGAATAATTACTCCGATGGTCTTTGTTTTTTGATTTCTCAGATTTAAAGCCAGACTATTGGGTTTATAGTGGTAGTATTTGGCAAAGGCCTGTATCTTTTCTTTTACTTCCTCACTGATCTCATGACTGTCTTTTAAGGCTTTTGAGACAGTTGAGATAGAAACATCAAATTCTTTCGCAATCTTCTTAAGCGTTATTTTCGATTTCATTTTCTAAAGATATTAATTTTTTTAGAAAATCATACTAAAAAATCATTCTGAACAAGAGTTGCTGGTTTACCAAATTGTTAAATATTAATATTTTGTATATGAAAAACAGACAATTATTAATTTTTAGTTAAAAAAACACACTTAACGAAAACGTTTGAGTAAAAAAGTTATCAACACGAAAACGTTTTCGTTTCATTTTTAGCACTTTATATCTACGTTAAGTCTTTGTTAAATTTATAATTTCGTGGGGTGAAATATAAAAAACGGCAAGTTTTTATTAAAATTTAATTCAAAACTTAATTTAATTTTATGAAACAATTTAGACAATTATTCCTTGGTCTGTTATTGTTCCTTCCACTAATGATGTCTGCACAGACCATTATAACCGGAAAGGTAACGGATGCTACAGGAACAGAACTTCCGGGTGTGACCGTATTAGAAAAAGGGACACAGAACGGAACCGCAACCGATTTTGACGGAAAATTCGAATTGAAAGTCGGTAATGCGAATGCTATTTTGGTTTTTTCTACCATCGGTTACGTAAGTAAAGAGCTACCGGCTTCGGCAGAGATGAATGTTGTATTGCAGGAATCCACTGAAAGTCTGGAAGAAGTTGTACTGATCGGTTATGGTTCAACAACCAAAAAAGATGCTACAGGAGCAGTAGAAAAAGTAACAACAGATGAATTTAACCCCGGAGCAATTGCTTCACCTGAACAATTGATTACCGGTAAAACAGCCGGTGTAAACGTGGTTCCACCCAGTGGTAGACCCGGTGAAACCGGTGTGATCAAGATCAGGGGAGGTGTTTCTTCCTTGAGTGCAAGTAACAGTCCGCTGATTGTAATCGACGGAGTACCTGTTGATCAGAATGGTCCTGCGCTGAACTCGATCAATCCAAATGATATTGAAAGTTTCAATATCTTGAAAGATGCATCAGCTTCGGCTATTTATGGTTCGAGAGCAACAAATGGTGTTATCTTGATTACTACCAAATCCGGTAAGATGAACTCAGATTTTAAAGTAACTCTTGATTCTTACTTTTCAATTGGTAAAAGAGACAATACAGTAAATGTACTTTCTAAAGATGATTTTGTGACCGCAATTCACAGTTTACAAAATGATGATGCCAATGCACTGCTTACTTATGATAATACCAACTGGCAGGATGAGATCTACAGAACAGCTTACGGAACTGATAACAGTTTCACTTTCTCTGAAGGTTTTGACAATACATCTTACCGGGGAGCTATCGGATATATGTTCCAGGAAGGTATCTTAAAGAATTCCGATTTTAAACGTAAGAGTGCTTCTTTTAATTTACGTCAGAATTTATTCGATAAAAGTCTGAAAATGGACTTCAACATTCGTGCTTCATGGATTGATGATAAATTTGCCGATCAGGGCGCCATTGGTTCTGCGGTACAGTTCGATCCTACAAAACCGGTTTACAGCAACAGCGAAAAATACGGCGGATACTGGGAATGGCTGAACGCCGATGGGGATCCATTAAATTTAGCACCACTGAATCCACTTGGATTGCTGGAGCAGAATAAAAATACAGCCAATACCGAGAGATATATAGGAAATGCAAAATTTGATTATTATTTTCCATTTGTTGACGGTTTAAGCATAACAACCAATTTTGGTTTTGACTATAATAAGGTTAGTGGAAGAACCATGACCCCGGGAACCTCTGCAGGAGGATTCTACAACGGAGGAACACAAGGGGTCTATGGATCGTTAAGAAGAAACTTACTGGCCGACGTTTATTTAAAATATAAACAAACCTTTAATGATGTTCATACCTTAGATATTATGGCCGGACAGTCTTTTCAGGATTTTTACAGAGAGAATACAAGTTTTGGTGTAGATAACAACGGTGCTGAAAGCACCAGTGAATTTGCTTCAACCAATGCTTTGCTATCTTATATGGCTCGTGCAAAATACGGTTATGATAATCGTTATTTGTTAACAGTAACCTACCGTCGAGATGGATCTTCAAGATTTGCTCCTGAGAACAGATGGGGTAATTTCTTTTCCGGTGCTGTTGCCTGGAATATGGCTGAAGAAGCTTTCCTGATTGATAATGAAACTATTTCTACCTTAAAATTAAGATTTGGATATGGTGAAACAGGTCAGCAGGAAATAGGTAGTGATTTCGGTTATCTTCCCGTTTATACACCGGGTCAGGATAATGTTCGTTACCCATTTGGGCCTAATTATATCAATACTATTCGTCCTTCAGGTTATGATGCCGATATCAAGTGGGAGGAATCAGCTACCTGGAACATAGGTCTGGATTACGGCTTTTTAAACGATAGAATTACAGGATCTTTTGAATATTTCAGCAGATCATCTACAGATATTTTAAATACAGTGGCACCACCGGCAGGTTCAAACCTTTCAAACAGTTTGTATACAAATATTGGAGACCTGAGCAGTCAAGGTGCTGAATTTACCATCAATGCAGATATTGTAGATAATGACAGTTTTACATGGAATTTAGGATTTAACGCTTCATGGCTCGATAACAAAATTGAAAAGCTGAATGCAGTGGAGGATCCGAATTCACCGGGTGTGGCTACAGGAGGAATCAGCGGAGGCGTTGGTAATACTGTACAAACTCATAAAGTTGGGTATCCGCAAAGCTCTTTCCTTGTTTACAAACAGGTATATGATGCTGCAGGAAATCCTTTAGAAGGTGTTTATGAAGATGTAAATGAAGACGGCGTGATCAATGATCAAGATAAAGTAATCTTCCATAATCCAAATCCCGATTATATCTTCGGTTTATCTTCTTATATGAATATGGGTAATTTTGACCTGAGCTTCACTATGCGTGCAAGTCTGGGGAACTATGTATACAATAATGTTGCTTCCTCTTTAGGGAATGAATTCTCATTATACACACTCAATACGATCAGAAATGTACATGCTTCATATCTTGATACTGGTTTTGAAGAACTGCAATTGTGGTCAAATTATTATGTACAAGATGCTTCCTTCCTGAAAATGGATAACATCACATTGGGATATAATTTCAATGAGTTTAAAGATGGAAGCGGAGGTTTCAGAATTTATGGAACTGTACAGAATGTATTTACCATTACAGGTTATGACGGACTCGATCCTGAGATCAGCGGAGGTATTGACAATAACTTTTACCCAAGACCAAGAACCTTCCTGGTTGGATTTAATCTTAACTTTTAAAAATTACGAGGATAATGAAAGTATTTAATAATAAAATAAGACTAAGTTTAAGCATTATTACTGTAATGCTGACTTTAATGTTCACCTCATGTGAGAGTGAACTCGATAAAGAGCCGATCACGGATCTTACAGAATCGCAGGTGTTTGAAAACCCCGGGTCTTACGAGCAGTTTATGGCAAGAATCTATGCCGGACTTGCAGTGAGCGGACAACAAGGGCCTGCAGGACAACCTGATATTCAAGGAATTGACGAAGGTTTCTCTAATTATTTACGTCAGTTCTGGAAACATCAGGAATTAACAACGGATGAAGCGATAATCGCATGGAAAGACGGAACAATTCACGACCTGCACAATCAGGTATGGACTCCTTCAAACGAATTTATCCGTGCTATGTACGACAGAATTTATTTCCAGATTGGAATTGCAAATCAGTTCCTTCGTGAAACTACCGATGAGAAATTAGACGGCAGAGGAGTGGATGCAAATTTAAAAGCAGAAATTCAGGAATATCGTGCCGAGACACGATTTATGAGAGCATTGAGTTACTGGCATGCCATTGATTTCTTTGGTAATATTCCTTTTGTAACAGAAGATGATATCGTAGGTAACTTTTTTCCTGAGCAAAAGCCAAGAGCAGAGGTATTTAGTTATATCGAATCTGAATTGCTGGCTATTGAAGGTCAGTTAAAGGCACCACGACAAAATGATCTGGGAAGAGCTGATCAGGGGGCTGCATGGATGCTTTTAGCTAATCTGTACATGAATGCAGAGGTTTATACAGGTACACCAAGGTATTCTGATGCCATGACTTATATCAATAAGATACTGGGCGCAGGTTATACTCTTGCTCCTGATTATCAGTCTTTGTTCCTTGCAGATAATGATGTAAACGGAGCTCAGAATGAAACTATTTTTACCGTACGTTTTGACGGAAAAAATACCATCGGTTACGGTGGTACAACTTTCTTAACTCATGCCGCTGTAGGAGGAACTATGAATCCTGCTGATTTTGGTATCAACGGAGGTTGGTTTGGATTACGAGCTACCAAAAATTTTGTTGAAAAATTTGATGTGAATGTAGATGATCTGAATCCTGCTTTAGGACCTAAGTCTGATTGGGGACTCGTAGGTAGTGCTACCGTAAATGGTTGGGACGGACCCGATATGGAAATGTATAAAACAGGAACTGATACCTATGCGATCTATGCAAAACTGGTGGCTGGAGAGATCAAATTCCGTTTTAACGAAGACTGGGGTCAGAATTATGGTGATGATGGGGCCGATGGTACTTTAGAACCCGGAGGTGCGAATATTGCTATTGCAGAAGAAGGAACATATTATATCAAGATGGATCTGAGCAATCTTACTTATTCAATCTCGGCCTTTAAAGGAGATTCAAGAAATATGTTCTATACAGATGAGCAAACTCTAGAAATTGAAGATCCTTTTAACTTTGGTGATGGATATGCAGTTGCTAAATGGAAAAATGTAGATATCAATGGTAATGCAGGTAGCGATGCTTCCGGAAATTTTGTGGATATCGATTTTCCAATGTTCCGTCTGGCGGATGTTTACCTGATGTATGCTGAAGCCTTTTTACGAGGAGGCGGAGGTGATGCAGGTACTGCTGTAGGTCTGATCAATGATCTAAGAGAAAGAGCTTACGGAAACAGCGGAGGTAATATCTCTTCTGGTGATCTTACACTCGATTTTGTTCTGGCGGAAAGATCCAGAGAATTATTCTGGGAAGGTCACAGAAGAACTGACCTGATCCGTTTTGGACAATTCTCAGATCAGGGCGTATGGCCATGGAAAGGTGGTGTAAAAGAAGGAAAAACTACAGAAAGTTTTAGAGATATCTATCCAATCCCTTCTTCAGATATGATCGCAAATCCTACTTTAACTCAAAATCCGGGTTATTAATCTTAAAAGTATAAAAAATGAAAAAAGTTATTAATAAAATATTTTTGTTACTTACAATTTCCCTGGTTTTGGGAGCTTGTAATGATGATGAACTGACGAGGCTGAATCCGGATGCCACTACTACTGTGGCACTTTCATCTAATGATGTGGTTCTGGAGAAGGCTAATATCGGGCAGGATGCATTGAACATCACCTGGACTGAACCGGAATTCGGATACAGTGCAGCTGCGAGCTATCAGATTCTCTTTGATCTGGCAGGAGGTGATTTTTCCAGTGCTCAGGTAGTTTCTGTTGGTCAGGAACTGAGTAAGACCTTTGAAACTGAAGAATTGAACAAGATTCTTATAAGTCTTGGAGTGGAGCCAAAAGAGGCTACGGAAGTTATAGTAAAGGTAAAAGCTGTTTTATCTAAGACAACCAGTGTAGATTCGCCTACTAACTCATTGATGATAACTGCTTATCAGGATCTTTTAGATCTTTCCTCTCCATGGGGTGTGGTAGGTTCTGCTTACAATGACTGGGGCGCTACTCCCGATGCACCTTTCTATAAAGTTCAGGGTCAACCTAATGTATATGTGGCCTATGTAACCTTAAAGGATGGGGAATGGAAGATCAGAAAAGATAATGACTGGACTGTAAACTACGGTGATGATGGTGGTGATGGTACTTTAGAAGCAGGTGGGGCTAATATTTCTGCAACTGCCGGTACTTATAAGATTGTATTTGACGAAGCAAACTTAACTTATACCATTGAGAAATACACATGGGGTATTGTTGGATCTGCTTATAATGATTGGGGAGCAACACCCGATGCGCCTCTTGAATATGATCCTTACACCGATACCTGGAGAACTCAGGTAAAATTATTAGAAGGTGAGTTTAAGATCCGTTTGAACAATGACTGGGGAACCAATTATGGTGATGATAATGCTGATGGAACTCTGGATGATGGTGGAGCCAATATCGTAGTTTCTGCAGGATATTATGAGATTATTGTTAATTTTAATGATATGACCTATACACTGGAAAAAACTCAGATCTGGGGTGTAGTTGGTTCCGGTTATAACGACTGGGGTGCCACTCCTGATTTCCCATTCAAAAGAGATTTCAGCAAAGATGATGTTTATGTTATCGATGAAATTACATTGCTCGATGGCGAGATCAAATTCAGAGTGAATAATGACTGGGCGATCAATTACGGAGATACTGGTTTAGACGGAATCCTGGAAGAGGGTGGAGATAATATTCCCTCTACTGCAGGAGTTTACTCTATAGTACTCGATTTCTCAAATCCGAGTGTACCTACTTACAGCATTACTGCTAAATAAGTGATTTAATAAAATGGAGGCTGTAATATTTCAGCCTCCATTTATTTTTAGCATAATTCCTTAAAGCTAAAAAGGATTATGTACTTTATTTGTTTCCTTAACGGATTTTTCTTATTTTGAAAATCAGCTTAAAAACTTTAAAAATGAAACAAAAACTACTTTTTTTACTTTCCTTTCTTCCTTTATTTATCTATGCACAGGTTACTACTTCCCCTGCAGTACCAACACCAAATGATGCAATTACAGTAACTTTTACAACTACAGGAACAGGCCTTGACGGTTATACCGGAGATATCTATGCTCATACCGGAGTGACTGTTGATGGAGCCCGTTGGCAAAATGTAATCGAATCCTGGGGCAACAATACAACTCAACCTAAACTCACTAAGATCAATAATACCACATACGAATTAAAGATTACCCCCGATGTTTATACTTTTTACGGCGTTGCAACTGATAAGACCATAACAGAACTATGTTTTGTATTTCGCTCCTCAGACAGTTCAAAAAAGAATGGAGATGATATTTTTATAAAACTCTATGAAGAAGGATTAAATATTGTGGTAACCCATCCCGATAGTAATAATAAGGTTCTTAATCTGAATGATCAGTTAGCATTAACGGCGGAATCTTCTTTATCTGCCGATCTTGAATTGTTTGTAGATGGAGTTTCTCAAAAAACAACCGCTTCCAGTACCAATATTTCTGCCAATTATACATTTACTTCCAAAGGTTCACATATTGTTAAGGCTGAAGCCAAAAAAGGAACAGATACAGCTTCTGATGAAAAAACGGTCTATGTAAAAACTACTACACAAAATGCTCCTTTGCCGGCAGGCGTTGTTGACGGATTAAATAAAAATACCGATGGCTCAGTTACCTTTGTGTTAACAGCTCCCAATAAGAATGATGTTTTTGTGGTTGGCGATTTTAACGACTGGGTTTTAAATGAGAATTATCAGATGAAAAAGGATGGAGATAAATTCTGGCTAACTGTTTCGGGACTTGATCCTGCTGTGGAATTTGCCTATCAGTATCTTATCGATTACGATTTAAAAGTAGCCGACCCTTATTCTGAAAAGATCCTCGATCCGAACAATGATAAATATATTCCAAAAGAAACTTACCCTGATCTGAAGGCTTATCCGAATGATAAAACCACTGGGATTGTTTCAACGTTTACTATTAATGAACAAACCTACAACTGGTCGGTAAATAATTTTGTAAAACCCGATCAAAATAACCTTATAGTTTATGAACTCTTGATCAGAGATTTTGATGTGGTTAATACCAATGATATCGGTGATCTGAAAAAAGCCATGACGCATCTTGATTATTTAGAGGAGCTTGGTGTGAATGCCATTGAGCTGATGCCGGTAAACGAATTTGAAGGTAACGACAGCTGGGGATACAATCCTTCTTTTCACGGAGCTTTGGATAAAGCTTACGGCACCAAAAACGATCTGAAAGAATTTGTAGACGAATGTCATGGAAGAGGTATTGCCGTGATTCTCGATGTGGTTTATAACCATGCTTTCAGTCAGAGTCCGCTGGCGCAGATGTACTGGGACAATGCAAATTCAAGGCCTGCAGCAGATAATCCATGGCTGAATCCAACACCGAAGCACGATTTTAATGTAGGTTACGATTTCAATCACGAAAGTGCTTATACCAAAAACTATGTAAAGCAAACCTTAAAACACTGGGTAGAGGAATTCCGCATTGACGGATTCCGTTTTGATCTTTCCAAAGGTTTTACACAAAAGAATACTTTAGGAAATGTGGCTGCCTGGGGAAAATACGATGCTTCAAGAATAGCGATATTAAAAGATTACGGTGATTTTCTTTGGAATTTAGATGCCGGTACTTACGCAATACTTGAACATTTTGCTGAAAATTCTGAAGAGAAAGAACTTTCGGCCTATGGTTTTATGCTTTGGGGTAACAGTAATTATAATTACAATCAGAATACCATGGGGTATGGCAGTGATGCCGATATTTCGTGGATCTCCTATAAAAAACGAACATGGAGTGATTCGCATGTTATGGGCTATATGGAGAGTCATGATGAAGAGCGGTTGATGTATAAAAACCTGCAATACGGTAACAGTAACGGGACCTATAATGTAAAAAAACTCAATACGGCACTTTCACGCGAAGAAACTGCAGCCAATTTCTTTTTTACAATTCCGGGTCCTAAAATGATCTGGCAGTTTGGAGAACTGGGATATGATTACAGCATAGAATACAATGGCAGAACGGGTAGAAAGCCTGTTCACTGGGAATATTTTGATCAACCCGAAAGAAAAAAGGTATATGATACCTGGGCTACCCTGATCGCTTTTAAAAAGGAAGAGCCTGCTTTTCAAACTACCGACTATACCCTGAATGTAAATACTTTGGTTAAAAATATAGTTTTAAGACATGCAGATATGGATGTAGTGGTAGTTGGTAATTTTGATGTTACGGCTAAAAGTGTTAATCCTCAGTTTACCAAAACAGGAACCTGGTACGAATATTATTCAGGAACCCAAATGAATGTGACCAATACTACAGCCCTGATAAGCTTGGAGCCCGGTGAGTACCGGCTTTATTCTACCAAGCAACTGAAGGATCCTTTGCCTGTGGAAGAAGTAACTCTGCCTTCTGATGAAGTGATCTTATATCCAAATCCGGCAAGAGACAGTTTTAAAATTAAAAAACCTGTCTCAAAAGTAGAGATCTACGATTTTACCGGAAGGAAAATAAGAAGTTTTAAAGGTCATTTCAATTCAGGAAAAGCCTATGATATTTCCGGCTTAAAGCCGTCTGTTTATATTGTTAAAATAAGTTCCGATAAGGGGGTATATTCCCAAAGACTGGTTCTTGATTAATTTGAGTTTATGTTTAGATCCGAAGTATTTATTTTTGAGTACTTCGGATTTTTTTTAGTATTTAAGACTACTTTTAAATTATAATCTATAGCTTATTGCTAGGGTCTTATTTTATTTCCAGTAATTCTATTTGTTTAAACTCCACAGGGTGGCTCTCACTTTGAAGGCAGATAAAACCGTTTTTTAAAGGCTTTCCTTCTTGGTTTTTTAGTGAGTTATATTTACCACCGATAACAGGCTTGTTATACGAAATTACTTCTTTTCCATTGATATAATGTTTGATGATGGAATCGTGAAGGACCAAAATTTCAAGGTTGATCCACTGGTCTCCGTTAAAGGTTTTAGAAGTTGAGCTGATACAATGATCTGTGATAAGTTTCTTACCCTTGTGGATATGCGTTCCCGGAGTACAAACATTACCGGTAGGCCTTTCTTTACCGTTGCTTAGGCCTCCTAAAAGCTGTACTTCAACAGACACCGGGAAGTCCTGATCGATTTCCATAGTTTCAGGTGGTTGTGAATGGATCATGACACCGGAATTGCGTTTTGCCCACCCGGCACCTCCCTTGAGTTGTTTTCCGGTAAAACGGTATTGTAATTTTAAACGGTAATTTGAAAAAGGTTTCTTATAAAAAATGTGTCCGAAAGCTCCATCAAAGTTTTTGTATAGATCGTAATTTACACAGAGTTTACCTTCCTTTACCCTAAACGTATCGTTATAATTTTCATTAAGTGGATGTCCTTTGATTTTAATGACCCAGTTGTCAAGATCTTTACCGTTAAAAAGTTGTATCCAGTTTTCTTTTTGATTTATTAGGGTTTTATTTTTGTAAGCTGAAAGTATAAAAAGTCCTGCTAAAAAAACCAAAATAAGTAAAAGCTGTGTCTTTTTCATTTTCTATTCTTTACCAAGTACATATAAAATACCACCCGACAGATGTTTTAAATAGGCTTCCTCCTGAAAACTTTCCACAGTATGGCCAAGTGCTGTGTAAAACATTCTTCTGTTCCCATCATCCCTGAACCAGGCAATAGGATGCTCTTTACCGTGTTTACCACCCGAATAAGTAGTTTCATCAAGGTTTAGTAAAACGTTAATATCAGGTTCGATATCCTTAAAATTATACCACTCATCATGCCGTATCCAGACTTTATCTAAAAAGGATGTTGCTGGATGATTTGGATTGACAACATTAATCTTTGCCTCCTGAGGTTTTGGGTGATCTAAAAAATAAGCTCCCAGTAATTTGCCAAACCAGGGCCAGTTGTATTCTGTTGCTGTAGCAGAGTGAATACCAACAAAACCGCCACCATTTTCGATAAAAGTTTTGAATTTATCCTGTTGAAGGTCGTTCAATACATCCCCTGAAGTACTTAAAAAAATAACGGCATCGGTATCTTTTATATTTGATACCAGTACCTCTGAATCTTCAGTAGCCAGTACCTGATAATGGTTCTTTTTGCCCAGTTCTTTAATGCTTTTAATCCCTGCTTCAATAGATTTATGTCGGTATTTTACTGTTTTGGAAAACACAATTACCTTAGGTTGCTGTGCTAAAACCCGGGTAGAGAAAAAGATTCCAAATCCAAAGAGAATAAACATTTTAAAGTTAAAATTCATGTATAGAAAGTATTGTCGTGTATACAAATATACCTGATTATTTCTATAGTGCTGGCCTATAAAGTGCTTGAAATGTTTCAATCTGCTTTACCCCAACCCTAAAGGGTGGCTGATTTTCAACATTTTCTCTCTTTAGAGTTGGAGTAAAAAATGTTGAAAATCAAAATGGATTGACATTATGGGCAAGCACTAACTCATTAAAACATTAACTCATTACAGCATAAACTTACAAAGCCCAGGCAAGGCCTCCTGTTGCTTCTTCTATAGAAAGGCAAGCCTTATATTCGCCCGGAATAGGATCATAGGCCAGGATCTTTTCCCCAACTTTTTCGGTAGCCTTATAAGCCCATACAGTGGTTTTTCTCAGATCGGTAAGAAAGTTTAGAATCAAAGTGTCCTTATTGTTTTTCTTAAAGGATTGGAGGTCTTCAAGTGAGGCTTTCAGGAATTTTGTCAGGATCTTATGGTAATCCTGGTCGGAACCACTTTTTACAACGGACAAAATTTCCAATAATCCTTTTTTAGTAAAATTCTGTTGGTCTTGATCTGCCACATTCTTCAGATAAGAATCGATAAACTGAGGGATACCCAATTCAACCGCTCCGGGATATTTTTCGGTCTTAGGCAGGATCAGATCAACCAGTTTTTGCATTACAAAAGCTTCTTCTTTATCGAAGAAAACAGGTTGCCAGTCAACTTTCGGATGGTTACTGCAACTTTGCAATAAGCTGATCACAGCCGGTGTAACAACTATATATCCTAATGATAATCCTATTCCTTTTAAAGCATTTCTTCTGTCCATATCAAGCTTTTTTAAATTGTTTTACCGCATGATAAGCTGCCCTTGCCGTAATGGCCATATAAGTAAGTGATGGGTTTTGACAGGCGGATGAGGTCATACAGGAACCATCAGTAACATATACATTGGGAACTCCGTGAACCTGATTATTTTCATTTACTACAGATGTTTTGGGATCCTTGCCCATACGTGCTGTTCCCATTTCATGAATACCTATGCCCGGAGCATGCAAATTATTATAGGTTTTCACTTTTTTAAAACCGGCATTTTTCAGGATCTCCTCAGCCTGTTGCACCATATCTTGTCGCATTTTCATTTCATTTTCTTTCCATTCGGCATCAAAAGTGATGGTAGGTAATCCCCATTCATCCGTTTTTTCATAGTCGAGATACATCTTATTTTCATGATAAGGAAGACATTCTCCAAATCCGCTTAAAGCGATGGTCCAGTCACCGGGTTTTAATATCTTTTCGGTCAGTTCTGTTCCGTATCCTGCTTCCTTGATCTTGTCGGAATAATCAACACGTTGGGCTTCACCCTGGAAACCATAACCTCTGAGGAAATCGGTTTTTGTTTTTTTATCTCCGAGATTTCTGAATCTCGGAATATAAATTCCATTGGGTCTGCGTCCTTTAAAATATTTATCGTTAAACTGATCTGCTTTGGCATAAGCACCTACCCCTAAATGGTGATCCATCAGATTATGTCCCAGTTCTCCCGAATCATTTCCCATACCTTTTGGAAAACGTTTTGATTTTGATTGCATAAGGATAGCTGCAGAAGGAACTGTAGAGGCACATACAAAGATAATTTCGGCATTAAATACTAGTTTTTCCTTAGTTTCTGAATCAATTACTTTTACTCCCGTAGCTTTCTTTAGTTTTTCATCATAAATGATCTCATGAACGATTGAATTCGGCCTTAAGGCCATATTGCCGGTTTTTTCGGCTGCAGGGAGTGTGGAAGAATTACTGCTGAAATATCCCCCGAAAGGGCATCCTCTTACACAACGATCTCTGTACTGGCATTTGCTCCTTCCTTCGTACTGCTTATCTCCGGTTATATGTGCAGCTCTTCCAATAGTCAACACTCTGTCATCATAATTTTCAGCGATCTTTTCTTTTAAATAGGCTTCAACACAATTCAATTCCATAGGAGGACCAAATTTTCCATCAGGAAGCTGAGGTAATCCCATTTTTTCACCACTTACACCGATATATTCCTCTACATAATCATACCATTTTTCAAGGTCTTTGTACCGTATAGGCCAGTCGATGGCCACACCATCTTTTTTATTGGCCTCAAAATCCAGATCGCTCCAACGATAGGTTTGCCGCCACCAGGTCAATGAGCGTCCGCCAACCTGATACCCTCTGATCCAATCGAATCTTTTTTCTTCATTATAGGGATGTTTCAGGTCGTCTACAAAAAAATGTTTGGAGGCTTCATCGGGTACATAACCTGTACGCGTTTGTTTTAGTTGATGCTTTTTTTCTTCATAAGTCAATACCCCTTTATAGGTAAAATCCCATGGGTCTTTGTACATGGTAGGGTAATCAACAATATGTTTAACCATTCTTCCTCTTTCAAGAACCAGGGTTTTTAAACCTTTCTCACAGAGCTCTTTGGCAGCCCATCCTCCCGTAATGCCGGTACCGATAACAATAGCATCGTAATCTTTTTTAATACGCATAGATCTGTTTATAAATCAGGAATTGTAAAAATTCACCCAAAAGTAAGAAAGAGAAATTAAAAACCCGAATTTTTATCATTTTGATTTTTTATATTTAAAGAAGTTACTCAGATTACCTATAATTAAAGCAGTATTTAAGATTTTTCTATAAACTTTAATTAATGTTTAATAAATATTCATTTTCATAAATTGATTTATTATATTTACCTGACTTTTGCTAAAGTGTATTTAAAACATAATAAATGAAACGAAGAGATTTTATATTAAAAACAGCCGCTTCCGGAATGGCATTGTCGGCTTTTGGATTGTATGGATTTAGAAATAAGACTGATGTGGCTGATAAACATTTGTTTTTTAAACTATCTCTTGCCGAATGGTCTTTTCATAAGGCACTTTTTGATAAAAAGATGGATAATCTTGATTTTGCTGCTAAAGCAAAAAGTTTAGGATTTGAAGGCCTGGAATATGTAAATACCTTTTTTAAAGATAAAGCAAAAGATAAAAATTATTTGAAAGAGTTGAATTCCCGTGCTGCCGGGGAAGGTTTAAAAAATGTCCTGATCATGATCGACGGAGAGGGTAATCTGGCTGAAACCAATAATAAACTCAGGTTAAGAGGTATCGAAAATCATCATAAATGGGTAGATGCAGCACATTTTTTAGGCTGCCATGCCATCAGGGTAAATTTAAGAGGAGGTAAGGAAAAAGAAGAGGCCCTAAAAACAAGTATAGATTCTTTAAACAGACTCTCAGATTATGCCAAAGGATCCAATATCAGTATTCTGGTTGAAAATCACGGTGGATTTTCGTCAGACGGAGATTGGATGACCCGGGTTTTCTCACAAGTAAAGAATGAAAATACAGGAACTTTACCCGATTTTGGAAACTTTTGTATTACCAGAGGTAAAGATCATCAGTGCGCTGAAGAATATGACCGTTATAAAGGGATGCGTCAGTTGCTGAAATTTGCCAAAGCCGTAAGTGCAAAATCACATGTATTTGATGTAAAAGGAAATGAAAGAGAGATCGATTATTACCGCATCATGAAGATGGTTAAAGAAGTGGGTTATAAAGGTTTTGTTGGAGTTGAATTTGAAGGTAACGAGGTTCCCGAAGAAAAGGGTGTAGAATTAACGCGTGATCTTTTAATTAAAGTTGGAAAACAATTGTCATAGATATACTTCCGGCTGTTTTAAACAAGAATTCATTTAATAATTTTCAAATTTTATATTATGAGTAAGTTTATAAAAAAGAATTCCATTACCAGAAGGGATTTTGTTAAGAGTGCTGCGGCTGCGACCGCCGGGTTTACAATTGTGCCTTCATTTGCTGTGAGTGGTCTTGGGCATAAAGCCCCCAGTGATAAGTTGAATATTGTTGGTGTAGGTATAGGCGGAATGGGTTTTCACAATTTAAAAGAGATGGAAACCGAAAATATTATTGGTCTATGTGATGTTGACTGGAAATATGCCAACAGGGTTTTTAAACACTATCCAAAAGCTAAAAAGTACAAAGATTTCAGAAAGATGTATGATGAGATGGGTAAGGATTTTGATGCTGTAGTTGTTGCTACTGCTGATCATACTCATGCTATAGTTGCTGCAAATGCCATTACTATGGGGAAACATGTATATGTGCAAAAGCCTTTGACACATACGGTATATGAATCACGTCTTTTAACTAAACTTGCTGAAAAATATAAGGTTGCTACTTCAATGGGTAACCAGGGATCATCGGGTGAAGGTGTTAATCTGTCAACAGAGTGGATTGCCAACAATGAGATTGGTGATGTTACTCGTGTTGAAGCATTTACCGACAGACCTATCTGGCCACAGGGACTTCCTCGTCCTGCAAATATGACACCTCCA
Organism: Flavobacteriaceae bacterium; assembly: GCA_024762795.1. Classification (GTDB taxonomy): domain Bacteria; phylum Bacteroidota; class Bacteroidia; order Flavobacteriales; family Flavobacteriaceae; genus Namhaeicola. Next base: position 50,988 of record JANTGS010000006.1, read on the forward strand.
GATACTTTAGATTGGGATAAATTTATTGGTCCCGCAAAATACCGTCCGTATAATGAAATTTACACACCCTGGAACTGGCGCGGATGGTGGGATTTTGGTACCGGTGCCTTAGGAGATATGGCTTGTCATATTTTACATCCCGTTTTTGTGGGTCTTGAACTAGGATATCCAACTAAAGCTCAGGGCAGTTCAACCTTATTGCTGGAAGATTCTGCTCCAAATGCTCAAAAAGTTTCGCTTACCTTCCCAAAACGTACTCCAAGTAAAAGAATGAAGGCTAATTTACCTGAGGTTGAAGTAACATGGTATGATGGAGGTCTGCAACCCAATAAACCTGAAGGATGGCCTGATGGTAAAAATATGAACAATTCAGGTGGAGGTATTATCCTTCATGGAACAAAAGATAAACTTATTGCAGGATGCTATGGTAAAGATCCGTGGTTATTATCAGGAAGAAAACCTAATGCTCCTAAATTCAGGAGACGAATTGAAGTTTCTCATGAACAAGATTGGATAAGAGCTTGTAAAGAAAGTCCGGAAAACAGAACTCCTACAGCCTCTCCATTTAGTGAAGCAGGTCCGTTTAATGAAATGGTGGTAATGGGCGTTTTGGCGGTTAGATTACAAACCTTAAATAAAGAACTTGAATGGGATGGTAAAAATATGCAATTTACCAACATCAGTGATAATGAAGAAATTAAGATCATTAAAAAGGACAATTTCAAGATAAAAGATGGTCATCCGACTTTCCATAAGGAATGGACTAAACCGGTTAGTGCAAAAGGATTTGCAAATGAGCTGATCAAGCATAATTACAGAGATGGCTGGAAACTGCCTGATATGCCAAAATAGAAACAGTTATAAATTTAATAAATAGATAAGAATGAGAACAAAAATTTTATTTTTAAGTATGATCGTGCTTTTATTTACCGTTGGATGTAAGGAGAAAGCAAAGGATTCTGAGAAAAAACAGGAAGAAACTGCAGCTAAAACTGAAGTAATTCAGGATATACCGGTTAATACCTTGTCAGCCAAAGAAAAAGAAGAAGGCTGGAAGCTGTTATTCGATGGTAAAACCTCAGAAGGATGGAGAGGGTATAAAAAAGATCATTTTCCCAGTGGTTGGAAAATAGTAGACGGAACAATTCACTGTATGGGATCAGGCAGAGGTGAAGCCGGAGCTAAAGAAGGTGGAGATATCATCTATGACAAGCCTTTTCAGAATTTTGATCTTAAACTGGAATGGAAGATTTCAAAAGGAGGAAACTCAGGGATCTTTTATCTGGGACAGGAAAAGCTGGATTTTATCTGGAAAACTGCTCCTGAAATGCAGGTCCTTGATAATGTCAATCACCCTGACGCCAGATTAGGAAAAGATGGCAACAGAATGGCAGGATCTTTATATGATCTTATCCCAGCAAAACCCCAAAATGCCAAGCCCTACGGCGAATGGAATTCTGTTGAAATTATAGTTTACAAAGGTACTGTAGTTCATAAAATGAACGGAGAAACAGTATTGGAATATCATTTATGGACTCCTGAGTGGAAAGAGCTGGTAGCCGGAAGTAAATTCCCAAAACTGAATAAAGACTGGGCTGAGGTAGCTGCAAAAGGCTATATTGGATTGCAGGATCATGGAGATGATGTTTGGTATAGAAATATAAAGCTTAAGGAACTGGATTAATATTATTTATTACAATACCTCCGGAAGTAATATTTACAGGCCTGAATGGCTGTATATATTACTTCCGATTTTTTTATAGGAACAATTTAAAATTGTAAAAATGCATACAAAAATCAAACTTGGATTTCTAGGTGGAGGAAGCAATTCCTTAATAGGGGTTTTACATAAGATTGCCTCTTATATGTATGATGATTACGAACTCATTGGAGGTATTTTTAATACTGACTTAGGTAAAAATAAAGAATCGGCAGAAAGAATAGGTCTTGATCAGAAAAGGGTGTATCAGGATCTGGATGCCATGATCGCTGAAGAGATCAAATTACCTGTGGATAAAAGAATTCAGGCCGTTTCTGTATTAACTCCGAATAATCTGCATTTTTCAATGGCAAAAAAACTATTGGAGAACGGATTTCACGTAATCTGTGAAAAACCCTTAACTACAACCTATATTGAAGCCCTTGAGCTCGACAAGATCGCAAAGATCTCTCAAAAGGTATTTGCGGTAACCTATACCTATACAGGTTATCCGATGGTAAGGCAAATGCGGCAAATGATCAGGTCGGGTTCTTTGGGAAATATTCAGAAGATCGATGTTCAGTATTATCAGGGATGGATCAATCCTTTTATTCACGATCTGAAAAAAAGGGCTGAGGTCTGGCGGCTGGATCCGGAAAGATCGGGAATCAGCTGTTGTCTGGGAGATATTGGTTCACATGCCTTCCAAATGACGGAATACATTACCGGTTTAAAAGTAGGGAAAGTACTTGCAGATTTGAACTATCTCTATGAAGATAACAGAATGGATGTGGATGGTACCGTGTTGTTCCGTACAGTAAAAGGGGTAAAAGGAGTGATCAGAGCCAGTCAGATCGCAACGGGTGAAGAAAATAATTTTACGGTTCAGGTTTATGGTGACAGGGCCGGAATCAGATGGGAACAGGAAAATCCGAATTATCTTTATTTTCTTGAGGAAGGAAAGCCAAGACAGGTTTTAAAACCCGGACATATCTATAACAGTGATCTTTCTCTGGAAGCTGTTAAATTACCACCGGGTCATCCGGAAGGTATCTTTGATGCTATGGCTAATATTTATCGGGGAGCAGCAAAAGCAATCAAGAATGAAAGCTATGATGAAGGAGAATTTCCATCAATCAATGATGGATTAAGGGGAATGGATTTTATTGAAAAATCAGTTCTATCCCATAAAAAAGGAAATATCTGGGTTGATCTTAATTGATCAATCCTGTTCTTCCTGAGGGTAGGTCAGCCCAACTTCTGCTCTTACCTGATCTAAAATACCAATAAGATCCAGACTATTGCGATGAGACCATTTCTTACTTTCTGTTTGCCCTTTTCTGATGCAGTTATGGCACTCTTCAATTTCATGGGTAAAACCGAGTCCTTTAAAAGGAATTTTAAAGTTTTTTTCTGTTCCGTTCTTGATCAGGGTATATCCCTCAGGAACATGAAAGGATCCGTGAAAACGGATGGTACCTTCTGTGCCTCCTATTTTGGCACTGATACCCGAATAGGTTTCAAAACTGCTGTAGAGTACAGCTTGTGCATCATTGTATTTAAAGATCATTGACGATTGCATATCACAACCTGTAATCTTGTGAAAAACAGCACTTGCCAGAATTTTTTCAGGTTTACCCATTAGGGAATAACTTAAAAAAGCAGGATAAATACCAATATCAAGAGTGGCACCGCCTCCCAGTGAAAGATCCAGTACCCGGCTTTTCAGCGGTTTATCCGATTTAAACGTAAAATCGGCAAAGAGATATTTTAGGGCACCAAGTTCTCCCTTTTCAATTAGTTCTTTTACCGCGATAAAAGTAGGATTAAAGCGGGTCCAAAGTGCTTCCATAAAGAACTTACCGGTTCTTTTTGAAACAGCGATGATCTCTTCGGCTTCCTTTTTGTTTATAGAAAGCGGTTTTTCGCAAAGCACGTGTTTTCCCTGTTCCATGGCAAGAATACTCCATTTAGCATGGGAATTGTGAGGCGTTGCGATATAGACAATATCAATATCCGGATCAGCCAGCAATTCTTTATAATCTCCGTAGCTCTTTTTCGCTTTGTGATTGATCTGAAAATTTTTAGCTTTTTCTTTATTTCTTGAAGCTACGGCAGTAAGTTCAGCTTTATGGACCAAAGCCAGATCATGAGCAAATTTACCGGCGATGTTTCCACAACCGATAAACCCCCATTTTATTCTTGAATTGTTTGTATTCAAAATCTATTAAATCATTTTTAATGTGTTGATCTCCTGTTGAGTAAGGTGTCTCCAGTGTCCCCGGGGCAGATTCTTTTTGGTCAGGCCGGCAAAGATCACCCGGTCCAGTTTACTCACATTATAACCAAAGTGTTCGAAAATTCTTCTAACAATACGGTTCCTTCCCGAATGGATCTCTATTCCTACTTCGTATTTGGGCTTGTTATCGATATAGGAAACTTTATCCACAAAAACCATCTTTCCGTCAAGTACAAAATTATCTGAAATCTTTTGCAGATCACTCATAGATAGTTTTTTATCCAGTACAACGTGGTATAATTTTCTTACCTGATGTTTTGGGTGTGTAAGCTTTTTGGCCATTTCACCATCATTGGTAAACAACAGTAATCCTGTGGTCATCCGGTCTAATCGTCCAACAGGATAAATTCGTTCTTTTGCAGCAGTTTGAACCAGTTCCATTACCGTTTTACGGCCTCTTTCATCATCCATTGTAGTAATGTAGTTCTTGGGTTTATTCAAAAGTACGTAGCGTTTGGTTTCCGGTGTAAGTAAAACGCCGTCAAAACGAACTTCATCAGTTGGTTTTACTTTATAGCCCATTTCTGTAATAGTTTTGCCATTTACCGTGGCGCTTCCTGATTTTATAAACGTATCGGCTTCTCGTCGTGAACAAATTCCTGCATTGGCAATGAATTTATTCAGACGGACTTCATCTGATTTGGTTTCGGTCTTCTCGGAAGGTTTTACTTTAAAATTTTTGATTTTTTCGGGATGCGGACGGAAATTCTTGTCTTTATTCCCTTTGGAATTTCTTTTTTTGAAGTTTTCTTTCTTGTTTGGTTTCCCTTTAGGGTTGTTTGATTGTCGTCCTCCCGACGATTTTTTTGTAGAGGTCATTTATTATATTTTTTACAAAGATACAACTAATCTTCGGTTTCATTGATGTACTGATATTTTCTGTTGACAATCAGTTGGTTAATATCGGGAAATGAATAATGTAATGTATTGAATTTGATTTAATCGTTCATAGTCAAAACTAATTTTATAAAGATCATTTTACTTTTCTAATGCTTTGATTTTTTTTGATCTGACCCAATTGGTTCTAACCGTCAGGAGCGCTAAGTTTAACGCAATGTATCTCTGTGAAAGAAATATGACGCAATTTTAAATTTTAAATTTCGAATTTCTTATCGCTTTTGCCTTATCGCTACTTTAGTTCACCCGCAGTTTCCGCAGATTTACGTAGAAAATATTTTAAATTCTCAGTGTATCTCTGTGAAATGATAAAGATGCAATTTTAGTTTTTAAAAATATTTTATTCCGGGTTGATAAAAGATAATACTCTGCAATCATCGATTAGATAATTCTTTTAATGATCACGGAAGTATCTATTAGCATAAGGCTCATTACACCAATTAAAATGATCAGTTTGATGATATTATGAAGAATGACATAATCTTTTTTAGTTTTGGCTTTCCAGAGCAGGATACTAAAAAGGATCAAAGTTACAATCGCAAAGTAAAAATAGAATCTCATCAGGCCAATTTCGGGATAGTGTAACAGAAAATAGATAGGATCCAGAGTAAGTAATACGATCAGGGTAATGAGTAATTTGGTAAAGTATTCACCGTATTTTACAGGGATCGTCATGTAATTTTGAGCCACATCTCCTTTGATATTTTCCATATCTTTGATCAGTTCACGGATCATCAGGATAAAAAATAGAAATGATGCATGTGTAAAGATGATCTCTGAAAAATTTTTATAATAGATAAAGATCACGAAAAATGGCAGGAGTGCCAGAATTGCCCCTGAAAAGAGTCCGGTCAACGGATATTTTTTAAGCTTGTGCGAGTAAAACCAGATCAGGAATATATATACTGCAAAAAAGAGAGCAGCACGCCAGGAGACCAGTAAAGCAAAGAAAACCCCTAAGAAATTTAAAAAGAAGTAAATATTCAATTTGGTTTTTTGTCCTACAATACTATCTATCCTTGATTTGATAGGTTTATTGATCTTATCCTTTTCGGCATCATAAAAATTATTAATGATGTAACCGGCGGCTATTACCGACATAGTAGCTAAAACAATAAGGTAGAGGTTGAAATCAAAAAGAACATCCCGTAAGGATTTCTCAGGCGAAAAGATAAAAATAGCTGCAAGATACTGTGCAAGAACAATGATAAAAATATTATAGCCTCTTACCACTGATAGCAAGCTCAGGAATTTGTAGTATAAAGGATATTTTTTGGGTTTGTTTGCTGTATTTTTTTCAGCTTCTTTGAGTAAATCCATAGTCTTTAATGGATTTAAAATCTGTAAACCAGCTCTAATTTATAATCTTTCAATAATTTTTGTACTTTTTCGTAATCTTCGGTAAAGCCTAAAATATATCCGCCTCCACCTGATCCGCACAATTTCAGATAGTAATCATTACTCTCCAGCCCCTGTTTCCATAATTTATGAAAGGTATCAGGGATCATGGGTTTAAAATGTTTTAAAACAACTCTTGAAAGTTTCTTTACATTACCAAAAAGAGATTGTATCTCTCCGTGAAGAAAATCGTCAATGCAGGCATCCGTATAACGGGCAAAATCCTTATCGATCATATTTCTAAAGCCCTCATTCTTCATTTTATTCATAAAGATATTGACCATAGGCTGGGTTTCTCCAGTCATTTCAGAATCCACTAAAAAAACTGCTCCTTTACCTTCTTTTTGCGAGGGAATTCCGGTAGCTTCTATATTGTCTTTTGAATTGATCAGAATGGGTAAACTTAAATACGAATTTAACGGATCCAGTCCTGAGCTTTTTCCATGGAAGAACGATTCCATCAGAGAAAAAATCGATTTTAATTTTAATAGCTTATCACGGGTCAGGTTTTCCAGTACAGTGATCTTATCATTGGCATAGCGATCGTAAATTGAGGCTACAAGTGCACCGGAACTTCCAACACCATATCCTTGAGGAATGCTGGAATCAAAATACATTCCTTTATCAATATCCGATTTAAATTCATCAAGCCTAAGATCCAATTCAGTTTGATCTATATTAGATAAATAATTGTAAAAAGCATCGAGTTTGTTGTTTGAATCTTTGGCTGTATCTGAAAGATTTTCCGAAAGTTTTAGTGCTCCCTGATATGAATTATACGGTATGGCCAAGCCTTTAGAATCTTTGATAATTCCATATTCTCCAAAAAGCAAAATCTTTGCATAAAATAAGGGACCCTTCATTTAAATGGTTTTATAAAGATAATGCAAATATAAAATATTTATTGTAAACAGGGCTAAATCTTTCTTTTTAAGATTGTAAGCCGAAAATTAATTCAAATGGATTTCGTTTTTAATTTTGGTTTGTGCCGTCGTAATAGTAGGTTTTCCAGGTATTTATTTTTTTACCGTCCCGGTAAGTACCTTCCGATTCCTTTTTCCCGTTGGGATAGTATATTTGCCACAAGCCGGTTTTTAAGTTATTCTTATAATCGCCCTCTTCGTTGAGTTTACCATTATCGTAATACAGCTTATATTTTCCGTCATATATCCCTTTTTTATAAAAAGATTCGCTTTTAAGTTTACCGTTTTCAAAAAAGATCTGCCTTTTTCCGTTAAGTTCGCCATTTTTGTAATTTACAATCTGAAACGGTTTACCGTTTTCATAATACCATTTCACTGTTCCGTCAAAAACTTCTTTATCTTTATAAATTGAAATGCCTTCCATTTGTTTAACTCCGGAGAGATAATAATCTTCAAACCAATAACCATTTCCTTTTTTAGAACTTTCGGTCCTGTAAAAAGCAGCATTATTTTTTGTGGTTTTTATCCAGTTTGAATCAAACCAGATCGTGTCGTTTTGTGCATAAGCAGAAAGTGTGAAGAAGCACAATAAAGCAATTGAGAAATACAGAGAATTTTTCATGATCAGAGAACTTATGGCCATACAAAACCAACTCAGGTATATTGTAACCTGCTTCTATGTATGAAATGTTAATTTCTGATCTGAATACAGATAAATCTCTTAATTTACCTCCTTTGCCCCTTTATCCGTATGATCACAAATATACTGTTTTTTCTGGCAAAAAGCAAGCAATTCATTGTTTATAAATGTGTTAATGCTTTCCTTTTCCCTTTCGGGGAAGAGTACATGTACGTTAGCACCGGCATCTAAGGTAAAGCAAATATCCGATCCGGTTTGCTTGCGGTATTCCCGGATTTTTTCAATAATCTTTAGCGTATTGGGCTTCATTAAAATAAAATTCGGATCAGAGGTCATCATCATGGCATGTAGTGTCAGAGCTTCACTTTCAACAAGTTTAACAAAGCTTTTTAAGTTGCCTTCCTGTAAAATTTTTGTCAGGGCAGAAATATTTTTACGGGCCTGATCAAAACGTTGTTCGGCAAACGGATGATCGATCATCAGGTTGTGCCCCAGAGTGCTGGAAACCTGTTTCTGACCTTTGTCAACCAGTAAAATGGTATCCTGATAATTTCTAAAATCCGGATGTATTTTAAATGGAAATTTTATACCGTAAAGATCAGAGCTTTCCGGAATTTCCCGGTGTTCTCCCCAAACTACGAGTTCTCCTTCGATACTTCTTGCAGCACTGCCCGATCCAAGTCGGGCCAGAAAAGATGCTTTCCGGTTAAAATATTCCTTAGTAATTTCCGGATTTAATTTCTTTTCCATATTCATCAGGCAAAGAGCCAAAGCGCTCATTCCACTCGCTGAAGAAGCAATTCCACTGCTGTGTGGAAAGGAATTTTCTGTTTTAATAATAAACGAATAGCTACGGATAAAAGGAACGTAGCTTTCAATCCTTTTAAGGAATTTTTCAATCTTAGGTTTAAAATCTCCTCTTTTTTTACCTTCAAAGATCACTTCAAACCGGTAATCATCTGAGGGCTCTTCGTTTTTCTTATACTCTAAAGTGGTCAGTGTATGGCAATTGTTCAGGGTAAAACTGATCGAAGGATTCTTAGGAATCTGAGGGTCACTTTTTCCCCAGTATTTTACCAGGGCTATATTACTCGGACTTTCCCAGCTAAAACTACCCGAAGTCAGCCCGGTTAAATCAAAATCTTTAAGGATAAAATCTTTTTCGGTCAAAATGTAAATTTTAACAAAGATACGTGATTGTGATAAAATTTGAGAATCAACGGATATGTTAATTTAAAAATATTAGAATCAAACAGAAAATATCAGGACAATTTAAAGTGGAAAAAGCAGCGCTGAACTTCGCCAAAATGCGTTCTGTAATTGATACTACCATCAAAAACAGAATGAACGTGATGTAAAGCCTATCTATTATTGCTAAATTGTATACTGATTAATAACAGATATTTATGTAAATTTATGTCAGAAAAATTTTTGTATTACAATAAAGTTTATTGAAGAAACATTTTTAGTAAACAAAATAGATGCTCACAAAGCATTTCATATACTGTAGAAAAGTGAGGTTCTTAAATTTGTGATCGATCCTAAAACTATTCCTACATATGTAGCTATAGGGAGTTACGACACATATATAGGCGATCCAATGGGTAACTGGCATGTGAATGCATAAAAAGGTAT
>JANTGS010000007.1 GCA_024762795.1 Flavobacteriaceae bacterium
GAGCTATATCAAAAAGTAGAGCAGATTGTAATTGCAAATAGGGGAGTTAAATCACGTGCAGGTTTACGTTCCATATATTACAAAGAAAATCTGTCCACATTACTTGGGGTAAATCAGTTTGAACAACAGATGAGTGCTATAGGATATGCTTTAAAACCTTATCGTTCCCGTTTTAAAACCACTGATTCAAAAGGTCATTATTTTAAGTTTCGAAGGTCAAAAGTCGAAATTCAAAATTCGAAAGTCAATGTAGTCAATGAGTCTATTTTTCAATCCTTTAATCGTTCAATCTTTTAATTATCTTTGAAAAAACATGGAACAATAAACTCAAAACAACAAAAACAAATGAAAAAATGGTTCCAAAATATTGGTCCTGCTACCTTAATTACCGCAGCATTTATTGGTCCGGGAACGGTTACTCTGTGCAGCATGGCCGGGGTAAACTTTGGGTATAATTTACTGTGGGCCATGCTGTTGTCGGTTATTGCAACCATGATACTGCAGGAAATGGCGGCCAGGTTGGGGGTCATTACTCAAAAAGGGCTTTCGGAAGTGTTACGGCAGGAAATAAAGAATCCTTTTTTTAAAATACTTTCCATTTTCCTCATCATTTTTGCTATTGTTTTAGGGAATGCAGCCTATGAAGCCGGGAATATCAGCGGGGGTGTTTTGGGTTTGTTGGCTGTTTTACCTGTTCAGAATCTGAAGCTTGGGGAATTAAGTATCAATTACCTCAGTATTATTCTGGGTATTCTGGCGTTCCTCATTCTTATCTCAGGAAATTATAAAATCCTTGAAAGGAGTCTGATCGTAATGGTTTTGCTGATGAGCCTTTCCTTCCTGATCACTGCAATCATTACAAAACCGGATCTGCCGGCTGTTTTAAAAGGTTTGTTTGTGCCTTCTTTCCCGGAAAAGAGTTTGCTGACCATCATCGGACTTATCGGTACTACTGTGGTGCCCTACAATTTGTTTCTTCACGCTTCATTGGTCAAAGAAAAATGGAATGATGCCTCCGATCTTCCTTTAGCAAGGAAAGACACGCTTTATGCGGTATTGGTAGGGGGTTTGGTTTCAATTTCGATCATTATTTCGGCTTCTGCTTCGAATGTAGAATCGGTTAAAAATGTGATGGATCTCGCCGAAGGACTGGTTCCCCTTTATGGTAGTATTGCTAAATATTTTCTCGCCCTGGGCCTGTTTGCTGCAGGGATCACTTCTGCCATAACAGCTCCGCTGGCAGCAGCTTATGTAGTGAAGGGAATGCTGGGCTGGAAGGAAGGACTGGGATCGAAAAAGTTTAAAGCTGTTTGGATTTTTATTCTGCTACTTGGTGTTCTCTTTTCATCGATGGGTTTTAAGCCGATAGAGATTATCAGGGTGGCACAAATTGCTAATGGGATTCTGTTACCCGTCATTACAGGATTTTTACTGTGGATCATGAATAAAAAAGACGTGCTTGGCCAATATTCTAACAATCTAATTCAGAATCTTTTAGGATTTATCATTCTGGGAATTGTGATTTTTCTCGGATTTAAAAGTGTGTGGAAGGTTCTGGAAAACTTTTAAAATTATGGATATCAATTGCGATTTAGGAGAAGGAACAGGAAATGATGAAAAGATCATGCCTTTTATTACCTCCTGTAATATTGCTTGTGGCGGACATACAGGGGATATTAATTCCATTACTGAAACGATCCGGCTGGCTAAGAAATATAATGTAAAAATAGGGGCGCATCCTTCTTTTCCCGATAAGGAAAATTTTGGAAGAGTTCCGGTTGAGATGCCTGAAGAAGAATTAAAAAATGAATTGAGGCAGCAAATTTTACTTATTGAGGAAATAGCTGATAAAGAAAGAGTTAAATTACATCATTTAAAGCCACATGGAGCTTTATACAACCTTGCTGTAAATGATAAAAAAACAGCCAAAATTATAATTGATCTGATGAGAGATCAGGGTAAAGGCTTGTCACTTTATTTACCTTTTAATTCTTTGATCGAAGTGCTTTCCCAAAAATATAAAATTCCTTATTTTTATGAAGTTTTTGCAGACAGGGCCTATCGTGAAGATTTGTCTCTGGTTTCCAGGAAAGAATCCGGAGCTTTGATTGAGGATCCACAAGTAATTTATCAGCGGGTAAAGAAGATGATCACTGAAAAAAAGGTGGTGACCATTTTAGGAAAGGAAGTAAAAATAAAGGTAGATACAATCTGTATTCACGGAGATAATCCGAATGCAGTTGAGATTGCAAAGTTGTTAAATAGTTTAATTTAAAGAAATTGAAAAAGGTAAAATTGATATTTAAACCTTTGGGGAGTATAGGGGCTTTGGTAGAATGGCCTGAAAAGATCGATGTTGAGATTCTTAAAGAGATCGGTTCTTTAAGGCAAAAAATTGAAAAGGAACTGCATGAGGTGGTAATTGATATTGTTCCGGCCTATAATTCCCTGAGTGTTTTTTTTAATACAAGTAAGATCAGATATTCTTCTGTGATCAGAAAGATCAACGATATTTATAATAAAAAAGGGGATGATATTATACCTGGATCAAAACTCTGGAGAATACCTGTGTGTTACGATATGAGTTTTGGGATTGATTTGGAGGAAATTGCAAGAGTCAAAAAAATGAGTGTGAAAGAGATCGTAAAGCTACATACTTCAGTGATTTATGATGTATATTTTATAGGTTTTCTGCCCGGTTTTTTATACCTGGGAGGCCTGCCCGAAGCCATTCATTACAAAAGACGTGCGAAACCCCGGCAAAAGGTTCTAAAAGGAGCTGTAGGTATTGCAGATGCCCAAACAGGTATTTATCCTATGGAAAGTCCGGGAGGCTGGAATATCATTGGCAATTCACCCTTTAAATTTTTTAGTGTTGAGGAAGATCCTCCTTGTTTTGCAAGATCAGGGGATAAAATACTTTTTTACAGTGTTGATCTGAATGAGCACAAAAGAATAAGAAAAGCTGTTGAAATGGGATCTTTTAAATTAGAAAACGAAGTGTATGGATAGTCATATATTAATTTTATCACCGGGTTTGTATTCGGGTATTCAGGATCTGGGGCGAAAAAAATACCGTTCATACGGAGTGCCTATTTCCGGGGCGATGGATAAATACAGTATGATTCTGGCCAATAATCTTCTGGGAAATGAAACGGATCTGCCGGTAATGGAAATAACCCAGACCGGACCAAAGATCATGTTTGAAAACTGCACATTGTTTGTGGTTACCGGTGCTGATCTTTCTCCCAAACTCAATGGGAAACCCATAGAGCTCAATAGGGTTTATTCTGTTGTTTTTGGTGATATTCTGGAATTTGGAAAAAGAAACTACGGTTCAAGGGCTTATATCGGTGTTAAAGGAGGTTTTAAAACAGATCATATTCTGGGCAGCTATTCTTATTTTGATGGGATTACCCACAAAAGCAGGCTTGTAAAAGGCGACCGTCTGCCTATAGCTTTCTGTGGAAAGAATCCTGAGCATTCCTCTGCAAAAGTTAAGATAAAAAAAGAATATTTTAAAACGGATTGGTTGTATGTGACCAAAGGCCCTGAATTTGATCTGCTTACCAAAAAACAAACGGATTATCTGTTTAAGAAAAAGTTTGAGATCGATGCCCTGAACAATCGTATGGGTTATCAATTGAAAAACCCGATTCCCCGGATGAAGAAGAAAGAGATCATTACATCAGTGCTTATTCCGGGAACGGTTCAGTTAACACCTTCAGGTAAACTGATCATCATGATGAGAGATTGTCCTACCACAGGAGGATATCCACGGATCTTACAGCTTACCGATGAAGCGATCAATCGGCTTGCTCAACTCGAAACCGGAGATACTTTTACTTTTAATCTGGAAAATGTTTTTAGTTTTCTTCGTAGATTAGCTGCCAGATTTACTGATAAATAAACAAAAAAAATATGGAAATAAATTTAATAAGTGATACGATTACCGTACCTACTCCCGAAATGTTAAAATACATGATGTCTGCCGAAGTGGGTGATGATGTTTTTGGTGCAGATCCTACGGTGATCAGATTACAGGAAAAAATGGCATCTATGTTTAAAAAAGAGGCAGCCTTATATTTTCCTTCCGGAACCATGACCAATCAAACGGCTATTAAAATTCACACCCAGCCTGCAGAACAAATGATCTGTGATAAATGGGCACATGTATTTAATTTTGAAGGGGGAGGAGCTGCTTTTAATTCGGGAATATCAAGTAGCTTGATCGATGGTGACCGTGGAATGTTCACTGCAGAACAGGTTAAAAAGGCCATCCACGATCCTGAAAATTATCACGTACCTGTTTCCAGTCTCGTTGCTGTTGAAAATACGACCAATAAAGGCGGAGGAGCCTGCTGGGACTTTGAGGAGCTGGTAAGAATAAGGAAAGTTTGTGATCACAATAACCTGGCCTATCACCTGGATGGTGCTCGGCTTTTTAACGCACTTGTTGAGAAAAATGAAACTCCTGAACAATACGGAGAATTGTTTGACACCATATCGATCTGTTTATCCAAAGGATTGGGAGCACCCATTGGTTCAGTACTTTTAGGAACAAAAAAAGATATAAAACGCGCTGTACGCATCCGTAAATTATTTGGTGGTGCCATGAGACAAGTAGGTTATCTTGCTGCTGCCGGAATTTATGCACTCGATTACCATGTGGAAAGACTGGCAGAAGATCACCAAAGAGCAAGAGTAATAGGGGAAGCTCTTAATGATTCTCCTTTTATTAAGAAAGTTGAGCCGGTTGAAACCAATATCCTGATCTTTTATACTTCTGATGATATACCTGAAAACAATTTTGTAGAAGCATTAAAAAAAGAAGGGATCCTTATCAGTTCAATGGGAGAAGGTAAATTGCGTATGGTAACTCATCTCAATTTTACCGATGAGATGCTGGATAGAGTTGTTAAAGTGATCAAAGAACTGGATCTGTAAAATAAAATATTTCAAGTCAATAATTAACAAAATATAAATCTATGAAAAGATCCGGTCTAATTATTATCGCCTTATTTTTAAGTATTAATCTTTTTGCACAATCTGAAATTTCAAAAATTCTCTATGAGGTGGCTGAAGCTCCATCCGCTCAACGGATTGAAAAAGACGTAAGGAAGCTGGTCAGTTTTGGTACCCGGCATACCTTATCAGATACTGTTTCTGATACAAGAGGTATCGGAGCAGCCCGAAGATGGATCAAATCAGAATTTGAAAGGATCTCAAAAGATTGTAACAATTGTCTGGAAGTTAAATATCAAAAAAGTCTGGTGCCTAAAGACGGTAGAAGAATTCTTCAGGATACCCGAATCGTAAATGTGCTTGCTATTCAGAAAGGAAAGCAATATCCGGATCGTTATGTGATCATGTCGGGAGATATTGATTCCCGTGTAACGGATGTCAATAATTTTACATCAGATGCTCCCGGAGCCAACGATAATGCTACCGGTATGGCCGGAACAATGGAAGCTGCCAGGGTTTTATCAAAATATAGATTTCCCGTTTCAATTATTTATGTGGGACTTTCAGGGGAAGAACAAGGACTCTATGGCGGAAAATCCCTTGCTAAAGAACTGCGTGAAAAAGGTGTTGAGGTGGTAGGGATACTAAACAATGATATGATTGGAAATATTGAAGGAATGGATGGTGTGATCGATAACAGTACTTTTCGGGTATTTTCAGAGGCTATTTCCATGAAAATGACAGACAGACAAAAAAATGCGATGAGATATTACGGGGGAGAAGTTGACGGGCCTTCGCGTCAGCTGGCCAGATATGTGGAAAAACTTACCCATGATTATATGACCAATTTCAGAGCAGTTATGATTTACCGTCTCGACAGATTTGGACGGGGAGGCCATCACAAACCTTTTAATGATGAAGGTTTTACCGGAGTAAGGATTATGGAAACCCATGAAAACTACAACAGGCAACATCAGGATATCCGAACAGAGAACGGTATAAGTTACGGAGATGTGATCGAAGGCATAGATTTTGATTATGCAGCAAAACTTACTGCTGTAAATGCTTTGACACTGGCGTCGTTGGCTTCAGCTCCTAAAGCTCCTCAAAATGTAATGATTGGTGGTGCAGTTAAACCTTCAACAACACTTCAATGGGATTCTGACAAGGATAAGGAACTTTTGGGATATAAGATCTATTGGCGTGATACAACTGCGCCACAATGGCAGTACAGCAAGTTTGTAGGTAAGGTAAATAAATTTACGCTGAAGAATATTATTATCGATAACTACTTTTTTGGTGTGGCCAGTGTGGGTAAGAACGGTGCTGAGAGTCTGGTCCGTTTTCCCGGTAAACTCATTCCTTCAAAATAAATTGTAATGAATGATTTCTTTATTCGTCTCAGAAGAAAAAAGTATCTTATGCATAATAAAATTATTTTTATAGTACTATTAACTACACTAAATTTGTTTTCACAAAAAAATCAAAAAAATATGAATAAAGATCTTGCTGTTGCCACTTTCGGGAATGGGTGTTTTTGGTGTACCGAAGCCATTTTTCAAAGATTAAAAGGAGTGGAAAGTGTATTGCCCGGATATTCGGGCGGACATGTGAAGAACCCGGCCTACAGAGAGGTTTGCACGGGAAATACCGGCCATGCCGAAGCCATTCAAATTACTTATGATCCTGAGATAATTTCCTACAGAACCTTGCTTGAAGTATTTTTTTATACTCATGATCCTACTACTCTAAATCGTCAGGGAAATGATGTGGGTACGCAATACCGTTCTGTGATCTTTTACAGAAATAAAAAGGAAAAAGAAGAGGCTGAGAATATTATCAAACAACTTACGGATGATAAAGTTTATGATGAAAAGATCGTTACGGAAATAACAGCTTTTGATCATTTTTATAAGGCTGAGGATTATCATCAGGATTATTATAACAACAATAAAAATCAACCTTATTGCCGGGCGGTGATCAATCCGAAGATTGATAAATTCCTTAAAAAATACAACTCCAGGATCAAGTAAAATGTCAGTTGGTATGTTTTTTGATTGTTAAACATTGAATTTTAAATTGAACAATATGTTTTCAAAACTGGAAAATCTATCAAAAAAGCAATTATTTAAATACGGAATTCTTTTTGACCTCTTAGGGATGATCCCGCTTTTAAATTTTATCTGGGCACCTTTATCGGCTCTGTTGATGACAAAACTTTATAAAGGTAATGTAGGGAAAATTGGCGGTATGGTTTCGTTTATTGAGGAAGTTATACCGGGATTAAATTTTTTCCCGTCATTTACACTTACATGGATCTATGTATTTATACTGAAAAAAGGAGAACCCGTTAGTCAGTATGTATAACCAAAAGAATACATTTTAAAAACAAAAAAACTGCTGTTAAGCAGTTTTTTTGTTTTTAAATCATCGGGGTTTCTGTAAAATGATGATCTGAATAATAAATTTCAGGAAATTTTAGTAATCGACTAGCTCATCAGATTATTAAATAATTTACCCATAATACCTGATTTTTTAACATTATCAGAAATAGACTCTGCAATAGTATCAGGGGTGTCACTGTTATCAGCAAATCCCTGAACTTTATTGGCTATAATTGAATGACTATCAGCATCATCTCCCATTATTCCGTCAAGTAAACCGGAGAGCCCCTGAGGATCAGATATTTTATTGGAAACTGCTTTTTTACCAAAGTAGCTCAATATAAAAGGCGCTGCAAGTTTTAAAAGACTGGCAGCTTTACTCATGTCGATACCATTTGATTTGCTAATAGCTTGCGTAGCATAGTCTTCCTGTCCGTTGAAAAGATGTCCGAGAATTTTTTGTCCGTCCTGTAAGACACTATCAAAGTTTCCACCATTAAAAAGACTGCCGAGGTTATCGAGTAAGCCTCCATTAGCGTGTTTTCCCAGCATAGCATCCATAAGTCCGCCCGCACGTTCGGGAGAGTTGCTGTTATTTCTCATTGCACCCATAATCATCGGTGTGGCTATTGCAAATGCTGATGCTACATCAGCTTTACTGATCCCTAACTTTTCAGTAGCCCCGTTTAAAACTTCCTTGGTTTCAGGACTATTTAATAAATCTAATATTCCGCTCATGATATGTAAAAATTTTAATTAATTGATTTCGTTGTTAAGTTACAAATATTATTTTATCTTTCCGAAAATATTTGATAATTATGAAAAATTTAGCACTTCACTGGCAAATACTTATCGGAATGGTTTTGGGTGTTTTATTCGGATATCTAATGACCAATTTTGAATGGGGAAAGGCTTTGGTACAGGATTGGGTGAAACCTTTCGGTACGATCTTTATCAATGCATTAAAACTCATCGCAGTTCCTTTGATCCTTGCTTCATTGATCAAAGGGGTTTCGGATCTGAAAGATATTTCCAAACTTTCTAAAATGGGAGGGAAGACTATTATGATCTATATTTTAACTACTGTTATTGCGGTTTCTATTGGTCTGGTGTTGGTAAATGTGATCCGTCCGGGTGATTCTATTTCGGAAAAGACGCGAAAAGATCTGGTGGAGAATTATGCCGATAATACGCAAAAGTATAAAGAAGAAGCTAAAAATCAGAAGGAAAGTGGTCCGCTTCAGGCCTTGGTCGACCTCGTTCCGTCCAACATCATCGGAGCAGCAGGGAGCAATAAAAATATGTTACAGGTGATCTTTTTTGCCATCTTTTTTGGTATTGGAATGATCCTGATCCCTGAAGAAAAATCAACACCTGTCAAGGCCTTTTTTGATGGTTTTAATGAGGTCATTCTAAAAATGATAGATCTGATCATGCTTACGGCCCCCTTTGGAGTGTTTACCTTGCTGGCTGCCCTGGTTGCAGAAGCGCCGAGTGCCGATCTTTTTAAAGCTTTGGGCTGGTATGCTTTTACTGTGATACTGGGTTTGATGACTATGATCGTGATCTATATGGGCCTTGTTTATTTCTTTACAGGAAAAAGTCCGAAATTCTTTCTTAACGGGATCTCTCCCGCACAATTACTGGCCTTTTCAACCAGTTCCAGTGCAGCAACACTTCCGGTAACTATGGAACGTGTGACCGAGCATTTAGGGGTGGAAGAAGAAGTTTCAAGTTTTGTATTGCCCATAGGGGCAACCATCAATATGGATGGAACGAGCTTATACCAGGCAGTAGCGGCTATTTTTATTGCTGAAGCCTTTGGTATGGATCTTACCTTTGGGGTTCAGTTAGGAATTATAGCCACAGCTACTCTGGCCAGTATAGGTTCTGCTGCAGTACCCGGTGCCGGTATGGTTATGCTGGTGATCGTTCTGGCGCAGGCCGGAATACCCGAGGCCGGACTCGCACTGATCTTTGCAATCGACCGTCCGCTGGATATGCTTAGAACTACTGTAAATGTTACCGGAGATGCTACAGTTTCCATGCTGATTGCTAAATCAGAGGGAATGCTGCATGAACCGCAGGTAAAAAACTGGGATGATAATTATAAGAAGTAGTTTGGGAATAATTTGAGGATTAAGATTAAGACAAACAGAATAGGTAACTTTAAAAAAAGGGAAAAGTGATTAGGGAAAAGCGAAAAGAAAATAGATGGAGTGATGGAACGATGGACGTAAATCTTAGATCATAACCAAATCACCAAATCACTAAACTATCAAATGAGCTAATTTTCAAATTAACGAATTAAAATATTCTTTGGTGATTAGTTTCTTTAAATCTTAAAATTTTTCAAACACACCCAGTCCGAAAAGGGCAAAGTCGTATTTAACCGGATCATCAGGATCCAGTTTTCTCAGATTTATATCCAATTCATAAAGTGCCTTAGAATCATTTTGCTTGCGATGGATCAGGCCGAGTTTTCTGGCTACGTTACCGGAATGGACATCAAGCGGGCAGGAGAGCTGAGAAGGAGATATACTTTTCCAGAGTCCGAAATCGACTCCTTTTTGATCATTTCTTACCATCCATCTCAGGTACATATTGATCCTTTTCACAGCAGAACCTTTTAAAGGATCGGAGATATGTTTTTGGCTTCTGTGAGGATGATCGATCTCAAAAAAAAGTTTTTTAAAATGATGGATGGAATTTTGTAATGAATCAGACTCAGCATTTTTGGCAAAGACTTTTTCTAGTCCTCCATGATTTTGATAGATATTCTTTAATGAGTGGATAAAGAATTTAAGATCTGTGGCATTAAAGGTGCGGTGAACAAATCCTTCCAGGGTTTCCAGGTGATGTTCACGGTGCTCCATGATAAAATCATAGGGTGAATTTCCCATCAGGTCCATCATTCGCTCTGCATTCCTGATGATCATTTTGCGGTTTCCCCAGGCTATGATCGCAGTTAAAAACCCTGAGATCTCAATATCCTCTTTCTCAGAAAATGTATGCGGAATTTGCACAGGATCACTCTCAATAAATTTGATATTGTTGTACTCCTCAAATTTGGCGTCCAAAAAGTCTTTGAGTTCTTGTTGGTTCATCAGGTATCTGCTTTGTTTATAATTCTAATAGCTTCTTTGATATAAATGTAAACATCTTTGCTGACATCATCAATATTAGATTTTTTTAGGGATTGATGCCCCAGTCTTGTTATAACTAAGTTGTATTCAGGGAATGAGATACAAAACTGACCTTTAAAACCGGATTGGTAATAAAACCTTTTGCCCTGATATAGTCCGGTCCAGAAGCCATAACTATAGGTTTTATTGTTATAGGGTATGGTTTTTATGATACTTAATTGGGTTGAATCGAGTATTTTTTCATTTTTCCAGATTCCCTTATTATTTATAAGCTGACCTAACCGGGAAATATCGCGGGCATTTGCTACCAAACCTCCAAAAGTTTTTTCATTTTTATGCTTTTCACTATCCACAATAAATAAAGCATTTTCCTGACAGCCAAGAGGTTGCCATATTTTTTCTGATAAATAATCAGAAATACTTTTGTCAACCAGTACATTGCTTAAAATGGTGCCCAAAAGTTGAATACCTCCGGAATCATAATGTTGTGACTGTCCGGGGTTTCCGACTGAATAAAGATCATTGACCGTAAATTTTTTAAGGTCGCCATAAAAATTGAGTTTTGCGATCAATGAAAATGGATTATGATCTCCTTCATCCCAAAATAAACCCGTTGACATCGATGCCAGATGCCTTATTTTAAGTGTGCTGTCCTGCTTGACTTTCCAGTTGGGTACATATTTTTTAACCGGGTCGTCAATTTTGTCTATCATACCATCCTCAACTGCTTTTAGCATTAATAAAGCAGTGTAGGTTTTGGTAATTGACCAGACTCCACTCGGCACTCTTTCTCCTCCTTCATTAAAATATTTTTCAATTAGGATTTTCCCATCTTTAATGATCAAAAAAGCAGTGCTTTGTAATTTTTTATGAAAGTTCAGGATGCTATCTGATAATTTTATTTGATTATAATTTTTATGCAATTCCCATTGATCTTTAGGATTGGCTTTAACAAGTACAGTTGGTTGTACCTTATAATCATAGATACCTACATCGGTTTGACCTCTTAAATAAATAGCTTTTACGCCATTTAAAATATAGGTGGTATCGGTAAATATCATGGTAGATAATAAAACCAATAAAAGAATTAGAATAGCTTTTAGAGTTTTCTTCATATCTAAATTAATGTAGAAATTTATGAGCAGTTTTTTTCATATCGTTATAAACCAGTGAATCATTCATCTTGATGTAAAAACATTCATCTTCGGTATCCCATTTTGGTAAAAGGATCTGTTGTTTTTCCAGGGAGATTCTTAATTGATCTGGATGGATACTTTTTGGAATACTGAGTTTAAAGACACTGCTTCCATTCTCTAGGGCTGTAATGCTAAATTTTCCGTCCTTATGGATCAGTTTTTTAAATATTTCAAATTGTTGTTTTGCCTCAGCATATCTTTCTTCATAGTGATCAAAGAAATAATCTGCCATGGCAATCTGTTGCCAGGAGGAGGGTAATCCTCCCCCGAACATACGCCTTTCATTATGCAATCCTTCAATAATATTTTCCGGTCCTGCAAGGATGGCCCCATTGACCGAATTAAAGGATTTGTAAAGAGAAACATAAACCGTATCAAATAATTTTGTGTATTCATTTACATTTTTTCCTGAAAAGGCCGCATCGATAAATAAACGGGCTCCGTCAAGATGTAGGGCTATATCATTTTTTCGTGCGGTTGCACAGATCTTTTCAATTTTATCAAAGGGAATTCTTTGTAGATTCTTTCTTCTTACAGGTGTTTCGAGGGAAATAGCTCCAACGGGTGTTTTAACTTTTCCTTTTCCTGTTTCGATCAGGAAATCTTCTAATTCATCGATATCAAAGATCACATTCTTTCCTCCCAAAGTGATCAGATTGATGCCGCTTAAGTTTGTAACGCAATCGCCGGAATCCCTGTTGATATGAGAGTCGTATTGAACAACAGCTCTTTTTTCGGTAATACAGTGTTTTCTTAAAGCAATTTGATTGGCCAGAGTGCCTGTAGGCATATAAATGGCCTTTTCTTTCCCCAGTTTCCGGGCAACTTTTTCCTCAAAAAGATGTATCATTCCACCGAGTCCGTAGGAATCCGGGGCGAAATCTTTTTTAGCAGTCAGCAGTTCCAGAACTTTTAAATAGAGTTCAGGATAGAGATTTAAACCGTCTCTTGTAAAATTTACCGGGAGGTATTCCCTGAGGAGTTCTTCAGGATCTGTATAATTTTTCATATCAATTTTTGGTATAAAGGGTAAAACTGCTGCTGCAGCTGTTTGAGTAATAAAATTTCTACGTTTCATATGTGTTGAGCTTTGTTATCTGCCGTGGGGTTGTAGGTCAGGTAATTTTTTATCCTTTTTTAAATAAACATCAAACCACTGCCTGGCCATATCATCCACTTCATCATTAAATTCGCTTAATCCGTGGTTCCCGCCTTCAAAAAGAACCAGTCGATGAGGGATCTTATTTTTGATAAAAGCTTTTGAAAGATCCAGGGCCATTTCAGGAACAATTCTCCAGTCGGCTGTTCCATGCAGCATCAAAATAGGGGTGGTTTTACAGATATTTTCTACCTGATTGATAGCAGAACGACTGTTCAAAGCATCTGCCTTATCTTTGGCATAGTTGGGGATGTTGTCATAATAAACCGTTTCAAAAGTATCTTTACGGGTTTCCATCACCTTGCGCAGGTCGCTGGCACCCCCGCCCACAACAGCTGCTTTGAATTTGTTTGTCCGGGTCAGACTAAGATAGGTCATCATGCCTCCTCTTGACCATCCGTAAAGGCCCATTTTTGAAGTGTCGGTATTTTTCAGGTGTTCAAATAACGGGATGAGATTTAAAACATCATCAACATCCTTACCGCCAAATTCTTCTTTTCCTTCTCCGCCATCATTCCCACGATACTGACTGGCGGCAACTACATAACCCCAGGAAGCCACTCTGGCCAGAATAAAAACCGCCTTTTTGGGCGTGAGTTTACCAAATTCCTGATTGCCTCCCCGGTTGTAGATGATACATGGAAATTTACCTGTATTTTTAGGTTGTACCAGATAGCCTTTAACTTTCAGGCCATCACTTTCATAGGTGATCTTTTCGATCTGAACATCATTTAAATAATGGTATTTATCTTTTAATTTACCGTTTTGCATTACTATTTTGATGATCCCTTTATCGGCTTTCCAGTTCAGCTCCTTACGGTCAATGATCTTTCCGTTTTGGCCAAACACACCAACACTTAACAGAAAAAAGAATAGAATGATATAATTTTTCATAATTATTGTATTTGAAGTAAACTTTCGATATCTATATTTTTACCATTCAATATCAGTTGTTTATCTTTTTTTAAATTTTCCAGATTGGTTAACGGGTTTTGATCGAGGATCAGAATATTGGCTTTAAAACCTTTTTTAATCTTTCCGAATTTAAAACCGTAGGCCTTATTAAAATTTGAAGTACTCGCTGCCAGAACCTCCCGGTTTGAGAGTCCGATACGGTGCAGTACCTCCAGTTCCTGATGCAATGAAATGCCCGGCATGGAGCCCCAGACATCGGTGGCACTTCCTGAAAGATATTTTGCTCCGTGTTTGTAATAGGTTTTTTCGATCATGAGTTGTTGCAGTGCCAGTTTCTGATAGGCTTTCAGTTCTTCAGGAGGATAATTGTGCTTTCCTGTTTTTTTATCCGCCGGACGGTTGATATCATTTGCATTGATAATTTTAGAGATTTTTTCTTTCCAGGGATTCTTACTGAAAGGCATATCCAGGTATAACAGGGCAAAGGTAGGTTGTAGGAATGATCCTGATTTGCCCAGATTTACGGCGTGTTTGTTCAATGCCTGATTTGTAGAATCCAGTTCGGTGAGCAGATTGTAATAACGCCATTTTGCACTGCCAAGATCGTTGCTGAATGGATGTGCCGCTACTTTTTTTGCAAGAGAATCGGGAGCAATATCAAGGGAGTAACGGGTGGTATGGACAAAAGCATCCACTCCGATATCCATTCCTTCCTTATAACTGGTAAATCCAAGTTCCCCGATGGTTCCCATCTGATATTTCTTTGCTTCTTTTTGTGCCAGTTTAACCTGATCGGGTTTTATACCGTACATGATCAATAAGATTTCTGCTCCGTTCTTTGCATGTTTGGCAATGGTATCAATAACCGACTGATCAGAAACCGGCTCTTCACCAACTTCCCTGAGCATATGAATATTGGGTGAAGGATTGGAATTATGGTAGAATTTTCCTCTGCGCTCACTTTCCACACCGATCACATCAGTTATTCCCATAAATAGAAAAGCATTGGCATAGCTCTGGTTGTTGATCACAGCAAAACCGTCGGTAAGTCCGGGAATAATATATTTTCCTGCAGCATCGATAACATTTCCCTGATTTTCAGGAATCTTTCCAGCATCAATGATATCAAAAATTGTATCCGATCGAATCAGGATTGCCTTATTTTTCAGATCATTATTATTTTTTCCGGTATCGCTCAGGTCGATGATAGTTCCGTTTTTAATAATGAGATCAGCTGTGATCTTTTGCTGATTTTCCTTCGTACAGCCTGATAGCAGCAGGAGCAACGTTAAAAATTTCAGAAGTGTTATTTTCATTAAAATGAATTTATAGACTTGTAAATATAGTATTTTCTAGTGTCATTTTTTTATATTCGTAGAGTATAAATTTAAACAAAATAGGTTTAGAAACTTCCATAGCGTATTTAAAAGGAGTTGGTCCGAACAGGGCTCAGTTACTGGGTAAAGAACTGGGAATATTTACGTATGCCGATCTGGCTAATTTTTTTCCTAACCGATATATCGACAGAACCCGTTTTTTTAAGATCAAAGATCTTCAGGCCAATAATTCGGAAGTGCAGATTATAGGTAAGATCACTTCTGTAAATACGGTTCAGCAAAAAAGAGGAAGCAGGTTGGTTGCCGTTTTTGAAGATGAAACCGGAAGGATGGAACTGGTATGGTTCAGAGGGATCAAATGGATCCGGGAATCGTTAAAAATAAATACTTCTTATGTGATTTTTGGAAAAGTGAACTGGTATAGCGGCATGTTTAATATGCCCCATCCGGAGATGGAATTGCTGTCAGAATATAAAAAGAGTTTGAGAACCGCCATGCAACCTGTATATCCTTCTACAGAGACGCTTCAAAACAGAAATATTACCAATCGTGTGATGCAAAAGATGATGCAAAGCTTGTTTTTGGAGGTCAACGGAAAATTTTTAGAAACACTCTCTCCGGATATAATCAGTGAACTGAAGTTACTTTCTAAAAGTGAAGCGATGTTCAATATTCATTTTCCTAAAAGTCAGGAAATGCTTACAAGAGCACAGCAGCGCCTGAAATTTGAGGAATTATTCTTTATTCAGCTACAGCTGATTCGGAATAAATACATCCGTAAATCAAAGATTAAAGGACATGTTTTTGAAAAGGTAGGCCATTATTTTAATGATTTTTATAAGAATTATCTTCCTTTCGACTTGACAGATGCTCAAAAAAAGGTAGTAAAGGAGATCAGAAAAGATCTGGGATCGGGAGCTCAAATGAACCGCTTGCTGCAGGGAGATGTTGGATCAGGAAAAACAATTGTTGCCGTACTTTCCATTTTAATAGCCCTCGATAATGATTATCAAACGGCTTTTATTGCCCCTACGGAGATCCTTGCCACACAGCATTTTAATGCGGTAAAAGAATTACTTGAAAAGATGGAGGTCAGCGTTAAACTATTAACGGGTTCTACTAAAACATCGGAGAGGAAGATCATTCATGAGGATCTGGAAACCGGTAAATTACAGGTTTTAATTGGCACGCATGCTGTTTTTGAAGATAAAGTCAGGTTTAAGAATCTGGGACTCGCCATTATCGATGAGCAACACCGTTTCGGGGTCGCACAAAGAGCAAAAATGTGGATGAAAGGCAGTTCTCAAGATTCTGACAATAATATTCCGGTTCCGCCCCATATTCTTGTGATGACGGCCACCCCCATACCGAGAACGCTGGCAATGAGTGTTTATGGTGATCTGGATATTTCTGTAATTGATGAATTGCCCCCCGGAAGAAAATCGATCAAAACGATTCATCTTTACGATAACAACCGGTTGAGTCTTTTTAAATTTTTAAGGGATGAGATTGCCAAAGGAAGACAGATCTATATTGTTTATCCTCTGATCGAGGAATCGCAAAAACTGGATTACAAAGATTTGATGGACGGGTATGAAAGTATCGTAAGAGAATTTCCTTTGCCAGATTATCAGGTAAGTGTGGTTCATGGTAGGATGAAACCTGCCAATAAGGAATATGAAATGCAGAGATTTGTTAAGGGAGAAACCCATATAATGGTGGCGACAACAGTGATAGAAGTAGGGGTAAATGTGCCGAATGCGAGTGTGATGGTAATAGAGAGCGCCGAAAGATTTGGTTTATCACAATTACATCAGTTGCGGGGAAGAGTTGGAAGAGGAGCCGAGCAAAGCTATTGTATCTTGATGTCGGGTGTAAAGCTTTCTTCTGATGCCAAAAAAAGATTACAATCCATGGCGGAAACCAATGACGGGTTTAAAATAGCAGAAGTTGACCTTAAATTACGGGGTCCCGGAGATCTGATGGGGACACAACAAAGTGGTATTTTAAACCTGAGAATTGCCGATCTGATCAAAGATACCCCCATATTAAATAAAGCAAGAAGTATGGCTTTTTCAATTTTACAAAAAGACAGGGATCTACGCTTACCTGAGCATAAGAATCTTCACAATGCTTATACCGAGATTACCAGAAATAAATCTATGTGGGCAAGGATCAGTTAAATTTTTATTATTTCAAAACATTTAAATGCTTATATTTGTTTTGATTCAACGATCAATTAAATCCGAAGATGATTAAAAAATTACTTCTTATTTCTTTTTTCTTCCTTTTAATATCAGGAGTTAATGCCCAGTCGGATACGATCACCAGGCCAGTTTCAAAAAAAGAACTTAAAAATTTAAAAAAGCACAAGGTCAACAAATATGTGGATACCATTTTTCTGGATAAGAAAAATATAATGGTAGGAGAGATTAAAAGTATGGATCAGACCATATTGACCCTTAAAACCCGCTACAGCAAAAGTGATTTTAAGATCAAATGGTATAAGGTGAAAGGAATCAGAAGCAATACACTGTTTATTATTTCTTTGTCAGATGGGAAAAGGCTTACCAGCACCATCAACAGTATAAAAGGTACTGATAAAGTTCTGCTGGAATCAGGGGTAAATACTTTTGAAGAGGATATCAATAATATCATTTATTTAAATCCGGTGGGCGAGAGTTTTAAAAGTAGGTTAAATGCCAGTTTTGATATTGGAATAACTCTTACCAAAACCAATAATTTAAGGCAATTAACCTCCAGTGCCTATGCGGGTTATATAGCTAACAGATGGAATTCTTCCGGTTCCTTCAGTTCGGTGTTCAGTAGTCAGGATGATATAGAAAATTTAAGAAGAATTGATGGAGATCTGTCTTTTCAGTGGGTTTTACCCAAAGAATGGTTTCTGAGTTCAAATGTTACCTTTTTATCGAATGATGAGCAGAAATTACGTTTAAGAACAACTTTCAGAGTTGGAGCCGGGTATTATTTTAAGCATGATAATTCTGCCTATTTTGGTGCTCTTTCAGGTTTGGGTTATAACAATGAAAATTATTCTGATATTTCCATTCCAAATAAAAATTCTATTGAATTCTATTTTGGAGGTGGATTTAAAAAATATAAGATTGGAGATCTGGGAATTAACACTTCTCTGATCTTTTCTCCTAGTTTTACCGAGTGGGGCAGGATAAGAACAGACTTAAAATTTGATATGAAATACGATCTTCCGCTTGACTTTTATATCAATACGAATTTTACTTATAACTTTGATAATAAGCCTGCTGAAGGTGCTTCAAAAGATGATTATATATTTACTACTTCTTTTGGCTGGGAACTAAAATAAGTAATTGTATCAAAGCTTTATCTCAGTAACAACCTTTTCATTTTTTAAATTGGTAATCATCTTGTCTTCTACACCCAGATATCTTCGGCTTCCCAGATATCGTTCCTTATTGGCTTCATCATAAATAGGGGAGTCCGGGTTGATTGAACTTAATCTTACTTGCCTGGAAGCGTGAATAAATTCACCTTTTCCATTTCCCAGCCAGATTCCCACATGGGTCACACGTTGTTTGGTACTGTCGGTTGCTTTCTTTCCGAAGAACATCAGATCACCTTTCTTCAGATTCTCGAATTTAAGATCTGGATCGATATTTTTTCCGGCAAAGATCTGCTGTGATGCATCTCTTGGAATGATAAATCCGTTCATAAAATATACGGTTTTGGTAAAGCCGCTGCAATCCATACCTTTGACTGATGTTCCTCCCCAGAGGTAAGGAATACCAACAAATTTTCTTGCATATTTTTCAATGAGTTCTCCGGAGGGTTTTACATTTTTGATCCAGATATCGTATTTTTCACTTTCATTCTTCTTTACATAACCAATTCGTTTATCAGGATATTCCACCTTGTAAAAATTTTTGGTTTCTGCCAGTAATTTTAATTCGTTTCCAAGTACAATATCACTTACGCTTGTTGTAGCATCGGTATTTTGATAAACAAATCCGTAGACCTGTGTGTAGATGATTTTGGGCGCATTGATCCATTCTTCATATTCTTCTTTATTCATCAGTTGAACACCACCGTGGTCAACCCACGAAATATAGGCATCCGGAGTTTGAACCAGATAAAAATCCCCTTTGATCTTCAATACTTTTAATCCCATACCCAATAAGGCCTGAGTGCCCAATTCTCCTGAATGTTTTGGTTTTGAACGTATATTGGCTACTGAATTATTTACAACGGCATATCGGGTTTCTCCCACACCGGAATCTGGTAGAAGCACGATGCTGTCGACATATTTTATACCTTTTTTATCGAGAATACTTTTTAAAATATCTACAGCTTCCTTCTGGTCGGATTCTCCTTGAAGAATCAACTTGTTGTTATCAGATTTAGCCTCAATTCCGAACAATGCCACTCTTTTATCGGGCGCATAGATTTTTTTAATACTATCGACTACTGTTTTTACATTCACAGGATCTTGCTTTTTTTCTGTCTTTTGACAGGAAAAGAATGTAAATGAGATTAAAAACAGGGCTGTTAGTTTGTATAACGTATTCATAAAAGTAATGCTTTAAATTCTTTGCGAATCTACAAAAAAAGATTTATTCTACGTGATTCTGCATGATTTTGCACTTTTTAGGTAGAGATCACCTTAAAAGTCTGAGAACAGCCACAAAAGCCAGATGGTCAGAAGTTTTTCCGGGGATAACTTTTGAGGAAATGATCTTCCACTTATGCTTAGGATAAACAAAAATATAGTCGATCTTTCTTTTCGGGTCATCTGAAGGAAAAGTAGGCTGAATTCCTGTTTTTTCATAGACTGCAGTACAGTGATCTAAAAGAGTATCTATAGGTTTACTTTGCGGAACATCATTAAAATCACCTGCCACAATGGTTGGTGTATCATATTTTAAATAGGTGTTGATCAATTCGTTAACCTGTTCATTTCTTAAATGCTCTTTTTCTTTATAATCGAGATGTGTGGTAACAAAATTTAAAAAAATATCTGATTCGAGCTTTGTTTGGGTCATAAGAGAAGTTCTGGGTTCTTCATTTTTTTTTGAAGGCAAAGCTTTTAAGAATAATTCATTTACAGGATATTTTGTCAAAATAGCTATTCCGTATTCTCCTTCGTCAAAATCCATGGCCTTACCGAAAAAAGCTTTCCTTTGAGTTTTTTGGCCGAGGATCTCCGGAATATCAGTATGCTGGGTTCTTCCGGTATTTTTATCTACTTCCTGAAGAGCCACGAAATCGGGATTCTCTTTATTGATAATCTCTGCAATAGCATCGAGGTCAAACTGCCCGTTCATATTTACCCCATGGTATATGTTAAAGGTCATGACCTTGATTTCCTGAGAAAAGGTTTTTACCGGAATCCATACAAATGTAAAAATGATAAGGAAATTGATCAGTGATCTTACAATCTTTCTTCTATCCATTTTTTGAGGTCAAAAAAGTTCTGGGGAGCAACCCCATGACCAACGGGGTACTCATGATATTCATATTTAATCTTCAGTTCATCAAAAAAACCGGGAGTTTTTCTGGCCCAATCCACAGGGATTACCTGATCAACTTTTCCGTGAGAAACAAAAAAATCCAAACCGGAATGGTCTTTCTTTGTAATATCTTTATCCAGTAATTTCTGATTAACATATCCGCTTAAAGCGATGATATTCTGGAGCTTATCAGGGTTGTTTAATGCAAAGGCAATACTCAGGATGGTTCCCTGACTGAATCCGAGTAAAAAGATCTTTTTCCGGTTGACTGCATAAATTTCTTTGATCTCTTCCAAAAAAACATCGATCTTTTTTAAAGCTTCCTTTGCCTCGGGAATATCGGAAAAATTAGAGGTATCCTCATTAAAATGAATGGTATACCACGCAAAGCTGCCATAACCCTGAGTGAGTGGAGCCCGGGCACTGATGATCAGCAATTCATCGGGCAGTTCCTCAGCAAAAGAAAAAAGATCCTGTTCATTACTGCCATAGCCATGCAGCATAAGGAGTAATGGAGGATTCTCAATTTCTTTTTTGGGTTCCCGGATGAGATATTCCAGTGTAAGCGAATTCATAAAAATTAATTAACCGAAATTCCTGAACCACTCCTGAAAGTATTCACCAACCAGAGGCAAGGGTTTTTCTTCCCCTTGAGCAGCATTGATAATTCCCAGGATAAAAAGCACAAAAACACCTGCATTCAAAAGCCAGTGCAATCCTGCAAAATTGATATACCGGTTGAGAAAACCTATCACGAAAGATAAGAGTACCAGTCCGATAGCCTGACGAATATGAAAAGCAGCAAAAGGATTTTTTTTGTTTTGGTTAAGAACAAAAGCGATTAAAGTTCCAATAAAAGTGATGTAACTGATCACGGCAAGAGTTTTGCCATCGTTAACGGTTTGATTATCCATAATTGAGGGTTTTTATTAGGGTAAAGATAATAAACTTTTTGGTAATTTTAAAGATACATTACCCATTGGTTTTACTTTAAGATCAATTGATCATTATTTAAAACTCCAAATACTCGACCCTTGAATTTTTTGTTTAAAAACACTGAATTCTTTGAGGTGGAGAGAATATCTTTTTCTGTAAAAACAGATTCTTTTTCAGGATCAAACAGCGTAATATTTGCCTTTTCGCCAACTTTAATACCGGGAACGGTCAAGCCAAAAATTTTTCGGGGCTTTACAGTGATACTGCTGATAGCAGTTTCAAGATCGAGAACTTTTAAAACACTTCCTAAAAAGGATTCCAGTCCAACAGTTCCGTAAAGCGCCTTTTCAAATTCAAGATTCTTATTTTCAATATCGATCGGATTATGATCGGTAGTGATCATATCGATGGTTCCGTCAATGAGCCCTTTTTGTAATGCTTTGTTGTCCTTTTTAGAGCGTAATGGCGGTGTTACTTTATAATTGGCGTCAAAGGTTTCTAATTCTTCATCGGTAAGCGATAAATGATGAGGAGTAACACTACAGCTTATTTTAAGGCCTTTCTTTTTGGCCTCTTTGATCAATTTTACAGATTTTGCAGTTGAAATACACGGGATATGCAGTTTTCCTCCGGTGTATTCTAAAATAAAGAGATCTCTGGCAATTTGTAATTCTTCGGCCAGACCGGGGATAGATTTTAGTCCTAACCGGGTAGTATTTACACTTTCATTAACAAAACCTAAAGTTGAAATATTTTTATCCTGAGGAAAGCTTAGGATGAGTCCGTCAAAATTCTGAGCATAAAGTAAGGCGATTTTCATCAGGTTGGCATTGCTGATTCCCTTGTTATAATCGCCAAAGGCAATAGCCCCCGAATTAGACATGTCATAGAGTTCAGCAAGTTCTTTACCTTCTGATTTTTGAGACAGACTACCAATAGGATAAAGTTCCACGGCATTACCGGAAGCTTTATTTTTAAGAAATTCCACGGAAGCCTTATGGTCGATAACAGGATTTGTATTTGGGTTAACAGCTACTGCTGTGAAACCGCTTTGAGCTGCTACTTTCAGTCCGTGCAATAATGTTTCCCGCTCTTCAAATCCAGGTTCACCAAAGGATACGCTACTGTCAAACCAACCCGGTGAAACATGCAATTGTTCATTTGAGAATTCCCTGTAATTCTTCGGATTAGAGATATTTTTTGAAATTTGTGTAATTATACCTTTTTCAATAAGTATATCTCTGGTTTGAAGATGGTGATCTGAATTTTGGTCTATGATCCTGGCAGATTTTATAAGTATGTTCACTGGGTGTATTTTTATAAAATTATAAGTTGCTTTTCAGATTTTACAAAAGCCTCTGTAAAAGAATTTCAATTATCAAAAATATCAAAGCAAAAATAAGAAATAATTGCCATAAATCTTTGGTTTTATTTTGCTCATTTATTTGTTGAAGAGCAGGGTTTAGATCATTGTAAACCAATAGATGATCATTATTTTTTGCTATTTCCTTTACAGAAGCATACTCCAGAACACTTTCGGAATTGGAATAATTATAAGCAACATTTTTTAAAATTTGATCCTGATCCTTTATTTGGTATATTCCTTCTCTTGTTGGTTTATTTTTAGTCCTGATGATTACTTTGTCAGGTCTTTGTTCCTGCCTGGGAATAAAATCGAGCTCATCATTTACCAGATGTAATACCTCGTTGTTTTTTAAGGAAGCAGATACTTCGAAAACATTATCATTTCCAATTTCAAAATACAATCCTTCTTTTGTTAAATTATTTAAACTGAAATTGTAAAAAACCGGAATGATCAAAGGGGAATTTATAAAATTAGTTATTTCCTGTAGCAGGGGAGAGGAGATCCAGTAAATATTGCTGTTGTATATTGTTCTCCGGGTAATAAAAGCTTTTTGGTCCTCGAAAAGAAGCAGGTTGTTACCTTGATTTATCTTTGTGGTATAACAGAGATTGGTATAAGGATATTGAAAATTACTGATCTGTTTCTGGAAAACGTTTTTAAAGAAGTAATCATTATAATTGATCTTTGTTATAAGTTTCTTTTTGCTGAGTTTTTCTTTGATCATTCCTAAATTTAATGAGGAGAAAAGTTTATTGTAACTTTCCCTATCTATATTTACAGCTGGAATGATTACCAGGTTGGCCTCTTGCTTTATATAGGCTTTAAGGCTTTCTGTTAAAGGTTTACCGATCTTTTCAATTCTGTTGAGGATGATCAGATCCTGATTATCTATTAAACTGTAGTCTAATGTTTTGAGAGTTCTGTGAGTAAAAGTAAAAGTTTCATCATTGTAGATCTTTTTTAAAAAAGGTTCTTTCTTTCCGATGACGAGCACACGGGTTTTTTGCTTAGTGTTAAAAGAAAAATACCGTGTATTATCAAATTGCAGATCAGGAGCATCGATACTGATCTTCCCCTGAATATTTTCTTCATAACCTATAGTAAAAGAAACTTCTTTTGATTCATCTTTTTTGGATACAAAGCTGGTTTTTCCTTCAAGTACATTGTTGATATACAGAGAAATATTTACTTCTTTATTAGGGGAGTTGAAATTACGGATCCTGGTTTTCAGGTTGATATTTTCATGGTCTTTAGCGGAAATCCAGATGCTGTCGATAAATATATTTTCAATTTTTACAGGTTTTAAATTGATCAGGAAGTATTTATTGATGCTGTCCGTTTTTAGATCGTCAACTTTTTTTTGATTGTCAGATTTATTTCTTTGAAAATCAGAGATCAACAAGATATTTTTACCCGAATTTTTTTCATCTTTTGAAGCTGAATGGATCTGTAAAAGTACTTGTTTCAGGTCTTTTTGAAAAGGTGTTGGTTCAATATTTAAAAGTTGATGATCTACAGAAATGTTCTTATAGATCTTGTCATTGGTGATCAGGGTGATCTTATGGGATTTGTTTTTAAAATTGTCGATTAGATCTTTAATGCTGCTTTGCAATAAACTCCCTTTTTCTCCCTTGATCATCATACTCATGGAATTATCAAGATAAATAAAGGTTCCGGCTTTCTTTTTATACTGTTCTTTTGCAAAAAAGGGTTGGGCAAAAGCCAGGATCAGAGCAGCCAGCATCAGTAAACGCGACAAAAGGATCAGCCATTTCTTCAGTGTGGAGCTTTTCCGGCTTTCCTGTTCGATCTGCTTTAGCAGTTTAACATTGGTAAATGAAACTTTTTCAAAACGTTGTAACTGGAATAAATGAATGATAACGGGAATAATGAGAGCAAATAAGGCGTAAAGGATTTCTGGATGCTTAAAATACATTATTCAGTTTTGATGGATTCAAAAATAAGAAAAATAGAAATGAAAACAGGAGGATATATTGTCTAAAAGAAAAAAGCCGGAAATTATTTCCGGCTTTAAAGATTATTTGAAAGAAAGATTATTATTTTTTCTTTTTATCCTGTTGTTCCTGTGCTTGTTTCATAGCTTCATCGAGTCGCTGACGGAATGCACTCTTTTTCTTTTCAGGTCGTTTTTTATTTTCCTGTATTTGAGCATGGATCTTATTCTCATCAATAATATAATTCTTTATTACCAGCATGATACCAATGGTTAAAAGGTTGGAAATAAAGTAATATAAACTCAAACTACTTGCATAACTATTAAAGAAAAATAACATCATCAGTGGTGAAATGTATAACATCATCTTCATCATTTTTTGCATATCCGGCATCCCTTCCTGCTGTGGCTGTTGCATGTTCATTTGCTGACTCTGAGTCATTTGCATATAAATAAAAATAGCAATAGATGCAAGAATAGGGAATAAACTGATATGATCTCCATAGAAAGGAATCTTAAAAGGTAACTTGACCACCTCATCATACGCCGAGAGGTCATCAGCCCACAGGAACCCTTGTTGCCGCAGTTCAATATTTGATGGGAAGAACCTGAAGAGAGCAAAGAATACCGGCATCTGGAACAGGGCAGGAATACATCCGGAAAGCGGATTCACCCCGGCTTTTCTTTGTAAGGCCATTGTTTCCTGCTGACGTTTCATCGCATTTTCTTTTCCTTTGTATTTTTCATTGATCTCTTCTATTTCAGGTCGTAAAACTTTCATTTTCGCACTGGACAGATATGATTTATATACAAAGGGCGACATAAAGATCCTTACTACAATGGTCATTAATATTATAACGATACCGTAATTACCTATAAAAGAACTTAAAAAGTTAAATACAGGAATAAAGACAAATTTGTTGATCCATCTGAAAATTCCCCAACCTAAGCTGATGATCCGGTCTAAATTACGGTCTTTATATTTGCTCAGGATCTTATAATCGCTTGGACCATAATAGATATTCATCGGGTAGTTGATTTCTCCGTTTTCTGCTTTAAGCAGGAAAGAAGATTCAAATTGCTTAGTAAATACAGTATCTATAAATTCGTCTTGAACCAGATTTTGCGATTTTAATTTTGCTTTATCAAAAGCTTTGTCGGTTAAAAGTATTGAGGTAAAGAACTGTTGTTTATAAGCTGTCCAGTTTACCTGCTCAGCTTCTTTCTCATCACCCTTACTCATGGCATTCATATATTCAAACTCAGAATCATGGGTAAGGTATCTTAAATCGGTGTACTGATTTTCATATTTTGTGCTTTTCTCATGACGATAGGTTTTCATCTTCCAGTCCAGATTGATGGCCTGTGAAGTATTGATCGCATTGTTCATTCCCTGAGATCTGATACCAAAATCAAGCATATAGTCATTCGGTTTCAGTTCATAGCGATATTCAAGAAACTTGTCCTCAGATACTTTTAATTTCATAGAAAGCACCTGATTATCACCATTTTTACTTAATGATGGCTCAAAGAACAGATCTTTAGTCTGTAAATTTCTGTTGTCCTGAGTAGCAAAGCTGATGTTGAAAGAAGTATTTTTATCTTTAACCAGATACAAGGGTAACTGGTTATAAGTTTTAAATTTTTTAAGTAATACCTCTGTAATCTGCCCTCCAAGATTTGATACCTTGATCCTTACCAGATCGTTCTCAATAACTGTTTCATTTTCTTTTGCAGAAGGAAGGCTTGCGCTGTAAGCAAAAGCACCCAGTTTATTTTTAGCTGTTTCAAACGCCAGAGAATCACTTGGATTGGCAACGATGATCTCTTCTTTGGGGATAACTTTGGTTTGAACTTCTTTATTTTGCTCCGATTTAGATATAGAATCCTGTATCTGTTCGGTTCTTTGTTTTGCAAGTTCCTCGGGAGTTGGTTGGTTGGTATAAAAATACCAAAGCATTATTGCACCGAGAAGTACAAAACCTATGATCGAATTTGAATCAAACTTTTTTTCTTCCATTTTATCAATTAGCCAGTAGCTTTTAAAGTTTTTAAAAATGTGTGGCAAAAGTAGTAAAAAACAGAGAAACTAAGTTTTAAATTAATGTTTTTATCGGAGGGTGTTGTAAAAATGAGTGACGACAGTGAATAATGGTGAAAGCGATGATTTGGAAATATATAAATATGCTTATTTGCGGATGTGCCAATTAGCGGATGAATTGATTTGGGAATTATTCAAAATTTAATATTTAAAATTCCCCTCCTTAGCGATAGCGTTTAAGGAGGGGCTATATCTTTTAGTAGAGGAAATTACCTAAAGACGGGGTGGTTTGGAGACCTGCGGGAAGAATTAGTAAGCAAATAACGAAAAAAGAGAAATGAAAATACTTTGCAAAGCTTGCGAAATCTTTGTGAACCTTGCGCTTAGAAAAGCAGTAAAAATTTAGAAAAATTGAGAAGACGGTATAAGATCTTAGACAAAAAAAAGAATCATAGTAAGACCTGAATTTTTACAAGTATATCGAAATATACTTTTTAATTTTTCGCCCCCCTCAAGGCTGACCTTACTATGATTTCCTCAATTAAATATTAACTAAACCTTTTAAAATTTTTTTTAAACAAATAAAAAAAATTAAGAACTTGGAGAGGAGTTTAATGCAAGTTTTGTTTTCTTTTTCATAGCATCTTTCCTACTCTCTTTTTCTAAACGGCACTCATTTAATTAAATTGTATTTGAGGTAAAAAAAATAGAATATTTAGGCAAAAATCATGGTTTTCAGGGAGGGAAAAATAGTCTTTTTTTTGAAAAAACCCGATTTTAACCAATCATATAAGGAAACTGAGATAAGTTAGTATTTATTCCTTTAATTTACCGAATAAAAAAACCATCTCTTTCGAGACGGTCCTTTCAGATTCATTTTTTATAAAGATTCTTACCATCTAATGATCACACTACCCCATGTAAATCCGCTACCGAAAGCTGCGAGTACCACAAGGTCATCATCTTTTATTTTACCTTTCTCCCATGCTTCGGTTAAGGCAATAATTATTGATGCTGCTGTAGTGTTTCCATAAGACATGATATTGTTATAGATCTGATCGTCAGATAATTTTAATTTATGCTGTACAAACTGGGAAATTCTCAGGTTGGCCTGATGTGGAATAAACAGATCGAGATCATCAGTAGTCAGGTTGTTGGCCTTGAGGCCTTCATGGATTACTTCAGTAAAACGAACAATAGCATGTTTAAAAACGAAAGTACCATCCATATAGGGGAAATAAGAAACATCGGTATCAATATTTTTAAAGATCTCAGGTACCCATTTTTTGATGCTTGGGGATAAAACGGTTAATTTTTCAGCGTATTTTCCTTCACTGTGAAGATGGGAAGATAAAATACCTTTATTGTTATCTTCAGTTCTTGAAAGTACACAGGCTCCTGCACCATCACCAAATATAACCGAAACGCCCCTGCCCCTTGTGGTTTTGTCAAGTCCGTTAGAGTGATATTCAGAACCGATAACCAGTACATTTTTATACATACCTGTTTTTATAAACTGATCGGCAGTAGACAGGGCATAAACAAATCCGGAACACTGATTTCTTATGTCTATAGCTCCAACAGTAGGCATTTCCAGCAGGTCTTGTATCATGACCCCACAACCCGGGAAATAGTAATCCGGACTCAAAGTGGCAAATACAATAAAATCTATATCGTCTTTGGTAAGGCCGGCTCTTTCAATGGCTATCCTTGCCGCCTTAGCTCCCATAACCGCCGAAGTATCTTCGCTTCCTTCCGGGATCCATCTTCTTTCTTTGATACCGGTACGTTCCTGGATCCATTCATCGCTGGTATCCATCATTTTGGTCAGATCTTCATTGGTAACTATATTGTCAGGAACATAAAAGCCTAACCCAGTAATTTTTGAATTGTACATAATGTTGATTGATTAGGAATAATTAATTTTTTGCAATCTTAATAAAAAATATCAAAATATTAACAAAACCGTATTTATTTATTGGTAGATTTTAAATTTTGAAAATATCTGATCAATTCAAAAATAGATAATTAATTTTAAAAAATCTAAAAAAAAGGAGTAATAAATATTACAATAGAGATTATCTATACTGACATAGAATAAAATTTATGGTCTAAATGAGTAAATTGATAAAAATTAACGAAATTTGTAAAGCATTGAAAAATTAATAATAATAATTAAAACCTAAATATCATGAAAATTAATCGTTATCAGGACATTTCAGAAATTGACAAAGAAGCAAAAAAGGACTATATCGACAGACATTCTGCATTTGTACATTGTGACTCATCTGCAAAGAAAGGTGAAAAATTCAAAGTAAAAGTAAAGGTAGGGGATGAGTATATGCACCCCGATGATTTTGATCATTATATTTCATACGTACAGTTATGGGATGGTGAAACTATGCTAGCAGAATCAGTATTTATGGCCGGAGCTTTAGGAAATGAGCCCGGACATGTGGAAGTTGATTTTCATATTGTTCCAAAGAAGAAAATGAAACTTACCGCTATGGCTTATTGTACTAAACACGGGCTGTGGCAAAGTGATGAAGTTGTAGTTGATGTAGCCTAATTACAATTCAATCCTATAAAAACAAAAGCCGGATCTAATCTAAAAGATCCGGCTTTTTTCTAATAAAGAATAAAATCCTTTTTACTTTACAGTTGAAACCACATCATTTTCACTGTCAAATTCATTTGCAACTTTGCTGTCGGCTTCAGCGTCATTGATCCATTGTTCACCATCCATTAAATATCTGAACTGATATTCTTTTCCGCTCTCAAGTTCTATAGTTTGACTAAAGTCACCTGATTTTAATGATTTCATGGGTTTTGCTTTTAAATTCCATTTGTTGAAATCTCCCAATACCTGAATTTTTTTGGCTCCGTTTGCTTCTTCTTTTGAAATTCTGAATGATACTTTACAAACAGGTTTCGACTTTAAAAATTGTTTTTTAATACTCATAATTCTATCAATTTAATATTTGAAATAAAAGAAGCGCCAAATTTACGAATACATTGGGTTTCAAAAAAATATAATTTAAAAAAGATTGAACAATGTAACAATTTTATAACATTAAGGCCTAAAATTTGTTATTATGCGATTTGAGCTTTGGAAAATTTGGGTTAAAAAGTGAGATTTTTGTTTTTTTTATCCAGTCTTATCAAAGAAAAAGTAAAAATTTTAAAGGTTCTTTGAAAAAGAAGAATTTTAGATTTAAACATCTTCATTTTCAGCTCCTGATTTAAAAAATTAATAGAAGAATTTATATTTTTTGTTTGCAGCGTTTATCTCTGACAACTTGTCATAATTATTTATTTGGTATTCGTTTTGCTATTCAATATGTCGTAAATACTAAAATTAAAATTAAAAATATTGAATTATGGCAAAAGGTAAAATTAATGTAGCAGTAGAAAATATTTTTCCGCTGATTAAGAAATTCCTGTATTCCGATCATGAGATCTTTTTACGAGAATTGATCTCCAATGCAACCGATGCAACCTTAAAGTTAAAGCATCTTGCATCTATAGATGAATTTAAAGGTAATGCTGATGATGCAAAGATCGAAGTAAAGATCGATAAAGAGGCTAAAACACTGCATATCATCGATCAGGGAATAGGTATGACCAAAGAAGAAGTAAAAAAATATATCAATGATGTTGCTTTTTCAGGAGCTGAAGAATTCCTTAATAAATTTAAGGATGAAAAGAATGATGCCGGAATCATTGGTCATTTCGGACTCGGTTTCTATTCGGCCTTTATGGTTTCCGATAAGGTAGAGATCATTACAAAATCCTATAAAGAAGGTGAAGATGCCGCCCACTGGACATGTGATGGTTCACCTGAATATACGCTGACAAAGGCAGATAAAAAAGATAGAGGTACTGAGATCATTTTACATATTTCAGAGGATTCTACCGAGTTTCTCGAAGAGAGCCGTATCAGAGAGCTCCTGACAAAATACAATAAATTTATGCCGGTTCCGATCAAATTCGGTACCAAGGAGATTTCTGATCCAAATCATACTCCAAAAACCATTAAGGATAAAGACGGTAAGGAAACAACCGAAGAGCAAAAAATGATCACGGTTGATGATATTATCAATAATCCGCATCCGGCCTGGACTAAAAAACCAAGTGAGTTAACCGATGAGGATTATCTGAACTTTTACAGAGAACTGTATCCAATGCAGTTCGAGGAGCCTTTATTTCATATCCATTTAAATGTGGATTATCCGTTCCATCTGACCGGAATCTTGTATTTCCCAAAATTAACCACTAATATCGATATCCAGAAAGATAAGATACAACTTTATCAAAATCAAGTATTTGTAACAGATAATGTAGAAGGTATTGTGCCTGATTTTCTGCAGATGTTAAGAGGGGTGATCGATTCTCCGGATATCCCGCTGAATGTTTCCCGAAGCTATCTGCAATCGGATGGAGAGGTGAAAAAGATCTCAAGTTATATTACTAAAAAAGTAGCGGATAAACTGAATTCTTTATTCAAAAATAATCGTGAGGACTTTGAGAAAAAATGGAATGATATTAAAGTGATCATTGAATACGGAATGCTGACCGATGAGAAATTCTTTGAGAAAGCTCAGAAGTTTGCTCTGTATCCAACAGTAAATGATAAATTTTATACATTTGAAGAATTAAAAGAAAAATTAAAACCTGCACAAACAGATAAAGACGGAAATCTCGTTGTGCTTTATGCTTCCAATAAAGATGAACAGCACAGTTTTATTGAGGAGGCCGAAGCTAAAGGTTACGAAGTGATGTTGCTGGATTCTCCAATTGTTCCTCATCTGATGCAGAAACTTGAAGGAGAAAATTCAGAATTGTCAGATAAAAAACAACCTATCAAATTTGCCCGTGTTGATTCCGACTCGATCGATAAACTGATCCAGAAGGATGAAGAACAGATCTCTAAACTGAGTGAAGAAGATCAGACCAGGCTGAAGACCATTATTGAGGAGGTTGTACCCAAAGAGAAATATACCGTTCAGCTGGAAGCACTGGATTCTAATTCAAATCCGTTTATCATTACCCAGCCGGAGTTTATTCGCAGAATGAAAGAAATGCAGCAAACCGGTGGCGGTGGTATGATGGGAATGGGTAATTTCCCAGAGATGTACAATCTTGTGGTAAACACCAATTCTGATCTGATGCAAAAGATCTTAAAAGCCAAAGGTAAACGTAAAGAATATGTAAATCAGGCTCTGGATCTGGCTAAGCTGTCACAGAATTTATTGCAAGGTAAGGATATGACCGATTTTATCAAACGCAGTTATGAACTGATGAAATCTTAAAAATAAAGATTGTAAAATTTAATAAATCCCCGGTATATGTTACCGGGGATTTTTTTATTACAATAAACTCTTTTTGCAACGGTCTCGATTCAAAATAAGACTTAAATAATATTCACTTCGATCTCCAGATCAATACCAAATTGCTCCTTAACAGTTTTTTTAATCTTTTGAGCCAGATCTAAAATATCTTTACCGGAAGCATTGCCGTAATTAACAAGCACCAGAGCCTGATTTTTATGAACTCCGGCATCGCCAAAGCGTTTGCCTTTAAATCCGCATTGTTCGATCAGCCAGCCTGCCGGAACTTTTACCAGATTTTTTCCTGCAGGATAAAAAGGAATCTTTTGATAAGATCGTTTGAGCTGTTCAAAATGAGCTTTTGAGATCACAGGATTCTTAAAAAAACTGCCGCTGTTTCCTATTTCTTCCGGATCGGGTAATTTTGCCTTTCGGATGCCTGTTATGATATCGGAAATATCTTTGATCGATGGATCTGAATTATTGGTTTTTTCAAGTTCCACCTGTATTGCTCCGTAATTCTTTTGTAATTTATGATCTTTCCGGGTCAGTTTAAAAGTCACATTCAGAATGATGTATTTTCCCTTGCCCTCTCTTTTAAAAAAGGAATCCCGGTATCCGAAATTACAATCGGCAGCGGTAAAGGTTTTGAAGGCATTTGTTTCAATTTCCAGTGCTTTGAGCTGGTAAAAAGTATCTTTGATCTCTACACCGTAAGCTCCGATATTTTGTATCGGACTTGTCCCCACATTACCCGGTATCAAAGAAAGGTTCTCAATTCCACCGTAGTCATTATCGATACACCATAATACAAACTCATGCCATTTTTCTCCGGCCTCAGCGGTAACGAGTACATAATCCTGATCAAATTCTTGAGTTTTAATTCCTTTGGTACAAAGTGAAATTACCGGTCTGGAAATATCTTTTGTCAATAAAATATTACTGCCACCACTCAGGATAAAAATCTCTTTGTATTCGGAAATGATCTTTTTGAGTTGTTCCTGTGAAGTAACCACAGCAAAACTTTCGGCATTGACATCAATACCGAAAGTGTTGTAGGGTTTTAAAGATATATTTTTTTGAAACATTAAGCCATATATTGCTTAAGGGCAAGTTTAAGCAGTTCTACTGATCGTACCAGATCTTCTTTTTTAAGTACATAGGCAATACGGATCTGATTTTTACCGGAACCCGGAGTTGAATAGAATCCGCTTGCTGGGGCAACCATAACAGTATCCCCCTGATCGCTAAAACTTTCCAGCAACCACTGTGCAAAATCATCGGCATCCTCTACAGGCAGTTCTGCGATACAGTAAAAGGCACCTTTAGGAGCAGAAACTTTTACATCCTTGATCTTTTTAAGTTCACTGATGAGAATATTTCTTCGGTCAACGTATTCGTCAATTACTTCTGTA
Organism: Flavobacteriaceae bacterium; assembly: GCA_024762795.1. Lineage (GTDB taxonomy): Bacteria > Bacteroidota > Bacteroidia > Flavobacteriales > Flavobacteriaceae > Namhaeicola. Next base: position 33,649 of record JANTGS010000007.1, read on the forward strand.
AAATAAGTTGCAGGAGTTTCCAGGGCAGCCTCACTGGCTATCAAAGCATAAGTGGGCGGACTTAACCGGGCCTGAGCGTATTTTAAGATCGTGCCGATGAGTTCTTTATTTCTGGAAACCACACAACCAATTCTGGCGCCACACATACTGTAACGTTTTGAAACTGAATCGATCATAATGGCATTTTTCTCAATACCTTTTTCACTCATTACCGAATAGTGTTTAATTCCGTCGTAAACAAATTCACGGTAAACTTCATCAGCAATCAGGAAAAGGTCGTATTTAATTGCCAGTTCCTTAAGTTGTTCGATCTCTTCTTTAGAGTAGAGATAGCCGGTAGGATTTCCCGGATTACAGATCAGTATTGCCTTGGTTTTATCGGTAATACGTTTTTCAAATTCTTCTATGGGAGGCAAAGCGAAATCATTCTCAATGGAAGAGATGATCGGAACTACATTAATTCCATTGGCTACAGAGAATCCGTTGTAATTTGCATAGAATGGTTCAGGGATGATGATCTCATCTCCGGCATCAGTGATACTACCTAAAGTAAATAATAATGCTTCTGATCCACCGGTGGTAACTACGATATCTGACGCATCGATTTCAATGTCATGAGCTTTGTAATACTCTGCTAGTTTTGTACGGTAAGTCTCTGATCCTTCGCTTCTTGCATAAGACAATACTTCAATATTGTTATTTTTTACAGCATCAAGGGCAACCCTTGGCGTTTTAATGTCAGGCTGACCTATATTCAGATGAAAAACATTCAATCCTTTCTTTTTAGCTTCCTCAGCATAGGGTACCAGTTTTCTTATGGGCGACTCGGGCATCTTCAGCCCTTTATGGGATATTTTAGGCATAGAATTTACAATTAAAATTAGAATACAAAATTGCGAAAATAAATTTATATCTGTACCATTTTTAATCAATAATTAGTGCCCGTCTATAAATTGCCTGATTTTTGAAAGATTATCATTTTTGATGGATTTTTGTATTTTTAATGGCAGCAAATTTTAGTGTAAAATCGGGTATGGCAGGTAAATTAAAGATAAGGAAAAGATGATAAAAGAATATTTTTCATATTTGATGACTCTAAAACAGGGTTTGAATCCTAAATTACAGGCTTTTATTTAGGATTTTATTTAGAAAAAGTATTAAAATTTTGTATATTTGTAAGGAATTAATAATAACAATTAAATATATATAATTATGTCAAGTGATTCAAAATTATTAGCAGGATTGATATTGGGTGCTGCTGCAGGAGCTGTAGCAGGTTTATTGGTTGCTCCTCAAAGCGGTAAAGAAACCAGAGAAATGTTAGCAGACAAGTCTGTAGATCTGAGAGCTGATCTGGAAGATAAATTTAAAGACCTGTCTAAAAGAATTAGTGAACTGGAAGGTACTACTATGGATGATTTTAAAGGAAAATTCTATGATGCCAAAGGAAAAGTTAAAAAGCAATATTCAAGTATTGTAAATAAAGTGAAGAAATTGGAAGATGAGCTGGCAGATAAGATGAATGAACTGAAAAAGGAGGCAGGAGAATTAGAGGCTGAAGTTGAAAAAGCTTAATTTTAGCTCTTGAATTCTTTGAAATGTTTGATTTGATTAGAAAATATGTAGATAACCGGTTAAAACTGGTCAAAATTGAGTTGGTTAGTGTTTTGGCTAATGTAACTGCCGGTTTGGTAAGTTCGTTCATGATTTTGCTGATGATTACTTTCATCATTCTGATGCTGAGTCTTTCTCTGGCTTTCTGGATGGCTTCTGTTTTTGACAGTAATACAATAGGTTTTTTAATTGTAGGAGGTATTTATATTTTGACATTCATTATTTATTTGTCATTCAGTAAAGATTATATCGACACCAAAGTTAAAGATAAGATTGTAAGTCTTGCTTTTAAAAGTGATGAAGAACTCCAGGATGATGAATATGTCGATTTTGATGATGAATAACCTCAAGATCCTGTTTATACCTTAATTTTAATAAATACAGATACTTAAATTGTTTTAAATTAATTGTAAAGTGAGTGATAGTAAAATTTACGGAATAAAAACTTTTGCTGATCTTAAGGCTGAGAAAGCTAAACTAAAATCGGAGATTTCAAATATTGAATTAGATTTTAAATCGAATCCTGTTTTAAAGATCAGCTCGGCAATTTTTGGAAAAGACAAACATGCCGACAGTGCTTTTAAGCGTCCATTATCATTTTTAACAAAAGATAATGACAGTGCATTAACAACAGGCTTAGTTCATACAACCGAAAATCTTTTAGGTACATTCCTGATTTCTAATAAGTTTACCCGTAAGTATTTTATTGGTTATACAATTGCTAAAGAAATGATTCCTTTTGCAATTAAAAAGTTTAATGAAGTATTTAAAGATAAAACCAAATATTATTAGAAATCTATAAAATTTGTGGTTAAAACGTTAAAATTTCATAAAAAATGCTCCTTTTTGGAGTATTTTTTTTACCTTATAGGGCGTAAAGATTGAATGATGGCCCTGAAGAGATATTTGATATTGTTTTTTTTTATGTTTTTCGGAACTTATACAATGAGTTCTCAGGATAAATTCTTTATTTCTACTGACAAACCTTCTTACACAGTTCCCTTTAAATTTATAAACAATATGATGGTAATTCCTATTGAAGTAAATGGTAAGGAATTGTCTTTTTTACTCGATACCGGAATAGAAAATTCTATTATTTTTAATTTTAAGTTTAAAGATTCCATCATTTTAAAGGATACCGAAGAAATAATCTTGCACGGGCTGGGAGAAGGCGCTTCCTTAAATGCACTCCGGTCTAAAAACAATCTGATCAGAATAGGAAAGATCCTCAATCTTAATCATATGATCTATGTGGTTCTGGATGAAAAATTCGACCTTTCTGCTAAAATGGGAATTGACATCAACGGAATTATTGGAGGGGATCTTTTTAAAGATTTTATTGTTGATATAAACTATCAAAATAAGAAACTCACTTTCTACGATCCTGAAAAATACGTTTTAGAAACCTGTAAAAAATGCCAGACTTTTCCTTTGGAATTTCACCGTAATAAACCTTATTTAAAAGCTGAAGTTGTTAATGATAACGGTAAACGATCAGAAGTAAACCTGTTGATCGATTCAGGCGGGGGAGATGCTTTATGGCTTTTTGAGGGATCTGAAAAGAATATCAAAATAACAGGCAGGTCCTTTGATGATTTTCTGGGGCAGGGACTTAGTGGTGAAATCTATGGTAAACGCTCTATGATCGATAAGATGATTCTTGGAGACTTTGAATTTGATAATATTACAGCTTCCTATCCCGATTCAAGTTCAATTATGTTAAGAGGTATGAAAATTGACCGGAATGGTACAATTGGAGCTGAAATTCTGAGGAGATTCCGTATGATTATTGATTATCCCAACAAACAGATTACACTGAAAAAGACCAGAAATTTTAACGATCCGTTTTTATATAATAAAAGTGGTATAGAACTGGTTTATGGAGGAAAAATGCTGGTTAAGGAGGAGCAGTCCTTTATCGTTCCTAATAAAAATACAGCCAACAGCAGCCGTTCTTCCTATCCTGAAGTAATTTACACCTATGCTTTATCTTACAAACCCAGTTACAGAATATCATTTGTTCGTAAAGGTTCTCCTGCCGATCTGGCCGGACTTCAGGTTGATGATCTCGTAGTAGAAATCAATGGTAAATCTGTTTACGATAAAAGTCTTCAGCAGATCATATATGAACTCTCCGGATTAAAAAGCAAAAAAATAAGATTACGTATCAAAAGAAATGACTTGCAACTGAAATTTAAATTTGAATTGAAAGATATCCTATAAAAAAAGCCCTTAGGAAGGGCTTTTTTTTAATTATTTTCCTGGATCATATTCTTTTTCTTCTCCAGAACATTGTCAGCTTCTTTGTCCAGTACCCGTCCTTTAACATGAAGGATCTTTGTTGGTTCAAAAGCATTTGATTTAACGGTAACAGTTTTTGAGAATGGTCCCACTCTGTTGGTGGCGTATTTAACTTTGATTTCTCCTGTTTCCCCGGGCAGGATAGGTTTATCCGGTTTGGTAGGTACTGTACATCCACAACTACCTTTTACACTGTAAACAATAAGCGGAGATTTTCCAACATTTTTAAACTTAAATACACGGTTGCCATCACTGTTCTTGGCGATATCACCATAGTTAATAATTTCGTGTTCAAATTCAAATACAGGGCCGGTAAAATCTTTTTTAATTTCTTCTTTGGTTTGGGCTTTAGTTGTAAAGGCCATTACGCCTAAGAACAAAAAGAATAGTATTTTCTTCATAATTTTAAAATTTATTGAACAAAGTTAATATTTTAATCGAAAATACTAACTCATTTCATCCAAATATATTGCTTAAAAATTGTAATTTTGCAATCGTTTTTACAATAATTTAACATATGAATATTCCTGCAAAATACAATCCGCTTAAGGTTGAAGATAAATGGTATAATTACTGGATGGAAAAGGGTTACTTTTATTCTGAACCGGATGAAAGGCAACCTTATACAATTGTAATTCCACCTCCAAATGTTACAGGTGTTTTGCATATGGGACATATGTTAAACAATACGCTTCAGGATGTGCTTATCCGAAGGGCCAGAATGCAGGGGTTTAATGCCTGCTGGGTGCCGGGAACTGATCATGCCTCAATAGCTACAGAAGCAAAAGTAGTAGCAAAACTTAAAGAAGAAGCTGTTAAAAAAGAAGACCTGAACAGGGATGAATTTTTAGAGCATGCCTGGGACTGGACCTATAAGCACGGAGGGATTATTCTGGAGCAACTAAAAAAACTGGGAGCTTCCTGCGACTGGAAACGAACCAAATTCACCATGGATGACGATATGTCGGAATCTGTAACCAAAGTTTTTGTCGATCTTTTTAATAAAGGATTGATTTACAGAGGATACAGAATGGTAAACTGGGATCCTGAAGCAAAGACCACTGTTTCCGATGAAGAAGTGATCTATAAAGAAAAGAACGGTAAACTTTATTACCTCAGATATCCCATCGAAGGAGAAGAGGGTTTTGTTACTATCGCTACCACACGGCCTGAAACTATTTTAGGAGATACCGCTGTTTGTGTAAATCCCAACGATGAAAGATTTACCCATCTGAAAGGGAAAAAAGTAATTGTTCCTATAGTAAACAGAGTTATTCCTGTTATTGAAGATGAATATGTAGATGTGGAATTTGGTACCGGTTGTTTAAAAATCACACCGGCCCATGATCCTAATGATAAGGAAATAGGAGAGAAGCACGATCTGGAAGTAATCGATATTTTTAACGATGATGCCACATTGAATTCTTACGGACTTCATTACAAAGGGAAGGATCGTTTTGTAGTGCGAAAAGAGATCGTTAAAGAATTAGAAGAGCTTAAAAATCTTGTCAAAGAGGAAGATTATCAGAACAAGATCGGAACCTCCGAAAGAACTGGTGCGGTGATCGAACCCAAAGTATCGATTCAATGGTTCTTAAAGATGAAAGATCTGTCGGAGCCTGCACTGAAAGCTGTAATGGAAGATGATGTAGAACTGGTTCCTGCAAAATTTAAAAATACCTATCGTCACTGGATGGAAAATGTACGCGACTGGAATATTTCCCGTCAGTTATGGTGGGGTCACCGGATTCCGGCTTTTTTCTATGGAAATGGTACCGATGATTATGTTGTGGCCGAGACAGCAGAAGAAGCATTGATTCTTGCCAATAAGAAGACCGGAAAAGAACTGAGTCTGGATGAACTTAAACAGGAAGAAGATGTGCTGGATACCTGGTTCTCTTCATGGTTATGGCCTATTTCTGTATTTGACGGAATAAGGCATCCGGAGAATAAAGAGATTGAATATTATTATCCTACACAAGACCTTGTTACTGCCCCCGAGATCTTATTTTTCTGGGTGGCAAGAATGATCATTGCAGGATATGAATATATGGGGGAAAAGCCTTTTTCAAAAGTTTACCTTACCGGAATTGTTAGGGATAAGCTGGGAAGAAAGATGTCAAAATCCCTCGGAAATTCCCCTGATCCGATTGGATTGATGGAAAAATATGGTGCTGATGGGGTAAGAGTAGGGATGTTATTGACTTCCCCTGCTGGAAATGACCTGCCTTTCGATGAAGACCTGTGTGAACAGGGAAGAAATTTCTCTAATAAGATCTGGAATTCTTTCAGGCTGGTAAAAGGCTGGGAAGTTTCAGAGAACATAGAACAACCGGAATCTGCCAAACAGGCTATAAAATGGTTTGATGCCAAATATGATAATGTTTTAGAAAGGTTGGAAAACTCATACAAAGGATATAGGATCTCTGAGGCTTTGATGATCACTTATAAATTTATATGGGATGATTTCAGTTCCTGGTATCTGGAAATGGTAAAACCCGCTTATCAAAGTCCGATTGATGCAGTAACCTATAAAAAGACCATTGAAAATCTGGAAAAGATCCTAAAGATCTTACATCCTTTTATGCCTTTTATTTCTGAGGAGATCTGGCAACTGATCACCGACAGAAAAAAAGAGGAAGCCCTGATCGTTGCTCGGTGGCCTGAAATATCCGGTGCAAAGAATGATCTGGTTGCTCAGTTTGAATTTGCTTCAGAGGTGATCTCCGGTATCAGAAATATCAGAAAAGATAAAAATATTCCCAATAAGAATGCTATTGAAGTTTTTGTGCTGAACAATGAGATGAATTCTACAGATTTTGATGTGATCATTAAAAAGCTGGGAAATCTTGAGAAGCTTGAATATGTAACTGAAAAGCTTAGTGGAGCGATTTCTTTCCGGGTTAAATCCAATGAGTATTTTATCCCAATGGGGGATAATGTCAATATAGAGGAGGAACTCGAAAAACTTGAAAGCGAACTTAATTACACCAAGGGATTCCTGAAATCAGTGGAGAAAAAGTTGAGCAATGAAAGATTTGTAAACAACGCGCCGGAAAAGGTAATTGAAATTGAGCGTAAAAAAGAATCAGATGCCCTGGCAAAGATCAAAGTACTTGAAGAGAGTATAAAAAACCTGAAAAAGGGTGAAAATTAAATAAATGTATAATTCAGTATAGCATTTACTTTTTAGTGACCTTTACATCTACATCAATGCCTACTTCACTCCAGGTCTTGCTGATACCATCTTTTGATTTGTGTTTTTCAGAACAAACATCATTTAAGGCTTTAACAGCTGCCTGTGCCTGCCAGTTGTTCAGATCAATAGAAGTGTTGATATGAATATCATTTCCGGAGAGAATATAGGTTACCGGAACTTCTTTTTCAAATCCGTTTAAGGACAGTGTTGAGATCCCTTTATTATTCTCATTTAATGTGATCCTACCCTCAATTGAGATTGTATTTTTCATATTACCAAACAGGAAGTTAACCAGTTTGTAATCGCGGATAGAATCTTTACTGAAAATGCTTGCCACGGGGATCTTAAATTTTAGATCGTTAATCACTTTTACAGGACTGTCAGCAGTTTTGGCATTAAGGATCTCAACTTCCTTAAAAGTTCCTTTTACGGGAATCTTTTCGGTAGTTTTATACCCTGTCCAGTTTATTATTACATCCTTATCCAGAACTGTATACATGGTTTGGGTAGCAGCTTCTTTTTTTTCGACTTTTTTCTCATCTTTTTTACAGGAATAGGTAAAAATTAAAAGTGTAAAAAATAAAAATAAGATTGATCTTTTCATAATAGTAGTTTTATTTGATTTTTATATGGTTGTATTTTTCCACTAGTTCGATATACTTTTCTTTAGCTTCTTCCGGACTGAGCTGACTCACCTGAAACCATGCATTTAATTTAAATGCGTTTTTCAATTCGTTATCCCCGGATGGATTGTAAAAAGGAGTATCGATAGTAGCTTGCTTGTAATATGCATAGAACTGAAGCATTACATCCGGTGGCAATTTTTGTGTCATCGAAGAGGCTACTTCGTAAGCTTTCTGAAATCTTTTGTTTATATTTTTTTTCTCCATTAGTATTACAGAGACGCAATTATAGTTTTTCCGCCAACGGTTTTTTCATCAAGTTTTACATGAACTTTCATGTCTAAAGGTAAATAGAGATCAATTCGTGAACCAAATTTGATAAAACCTGCATCCGTTCCCTGTTGAACCTTTTGGCCAACCTTGGCATAATTAACGATCCTTCGGGCTACAGCACCGGCTACTTGCCGGTACAAAACCTTTCCAAGTTTGTCATTCTCCAGAACAATACTTGTCCGTTCGTTCTCTTCTGAGGATTTAGGGTGCCATGCTACGAGATATTTACCGGGATGGTATTTACTGTAGATCACTTTTCCGCCCAGCGGATAACGGGTAACGTGAACATTGAGTGGCGACATAAAAATAGAGATCTGCCTGCGCTTGTCTTTAAAGAATTCTTTTTCAACAACTTCTTCAACAACCACAACTTTGCCGTCAGCAGGTGCAATGATACCTTCTTCCTGAAGATTTGTAACTCTTTTTGGATTTCTAAAAAAATACAGGATTAAAAGATACAAGATCAGGAATACGATCATGACAAATTTTTCAACCCAGAAATTATCTATAAATTTCTCAGCTAACAGTATAATAACCACCAAAATAAGGGAGGAAACTACAATAATTTTATGTCCTTCTTTATGAAACATCTATAAAGTCTTTGTGAAACAACTATAAAGTTAAGAATAAATAAACAAAAATAAAAGGCGAAACAAAGATAATACTATCCAGCCGATCTAAAAAACCTCCGTGCCCCGGAATAAAGTTACTACTGTCTTTTATTTTAGCCTGCCTTTTAAACATAGATTCGGTTAAATCTCCCAATACGCCAAATATTCCCACGATACCTGCCATAACCATCCAGTGCTGTAAGGTCATACCAAAAAACTTTGAAAGGATGTATCCGGCTATAAAAGTAAATAAAAGCCCTCCGAAAAAACCTTCAACAGTCTTGTTGGGTGATACCCTTTCGATCAGTTTGTGTTTTCCGAAATTCTTTCCGATAAGAAAAGCAAAAACATCATTACTCCAGGTTAAGATAAATATACCGATTATAATGGTGTAATTGTAAACTTTATCATTATTCAGATAGGGAATAAGGATCAAAAGTGAAAATGGAATAATGATATAGATCAAACTTAAAAAGATTCTTCCCAAATATTGTATAGCAATTTTCCTTGAAGATACCAGAGCAGTTATAAAGGTAAAAAAAAGTACTGTTGTAAAAAAGGCTACGATGATCTTTTGCAAAATATCTTCCTTCAGGTGTATCGAATTGGTATTGGAGATAATAGCAGAGGAGAAAGATGTAACGGCAAGAATATAAGGGTATATACTTTTTAGACCGATCATCTTTGAGAACTCATAAAGGCAGAGAATCATAAAAATAAAAAAAAGAATATAAAAGTATAGAGGACCGAAATAGGAAGATGCAATTACCAAAACGGCATAAAGCAGACCAAAAATTATACGTTTTACGAAATTATTCATAATTAAAGATCTTCTAAAAGTAGTAGATACAATGATTTTGCATTGGTATTTCCATAGCTCATAAAGTCGGAACCTTCTTTGCCGGGAGTGTAATTTTTAACAGAACTGACTATGGTTGGTGAATTTGATTCTGCTCTTGCTCTTACGGTCATTACTCCTTCACGTATAGATCTTACGAGTTGACTTGTTTTACCAAAAACAATAAAATCTGTCGGAAGATCTTTAAGTTTCTTTCCTTTTAATTGTTTAGAAGAGAACATAATGCTGCCATCATCAGCAGTTAATGCCTCGCAAACTGTAAAAAACGGAAGGTTGTGAACAATTTGCTGGGTTTTGGCACTTTTTATTTTGGTAAGGAACTTATTTAAATCATCATCAAAACATACTATATTGTTCCATTTGTTTTCTTGAAGGATCTGTAAAAGATTTTGTTCAAGTTCTTTTGTGTTTGAGCAATAAAGGAATTTACCCCCTTTGGAAATGAAGTTTTTAACAAAAAGTTCATCCAAAGGCAGAGTATCCGTATCATTTGAATCAACCGGAGACTCTTTTTCTTCTTCAGATTCTTTTAGAGATGCTATATTCTGGATTAATTTCTTAAAAAAATTCATTGATCAAATTAATTACCAAATGTACAAAAACTAATTAGTGTTTGTTTATAAAGTGTTTGATTTTTTAAAGATAAGGATTTTGTTGGATTTTTATTTTTAATATTTCAGCAAAAAATCGTGCATTAAGAAAATAAAAAAATAAGAAAATACGCAAAAAGAGGATCTGTCTATTTGATAACTTAATAGACAAATCTTTATTATTCTTTTGAGGTATCCTCCATATTGTCTTCTTTTGAAGGACCGGTTATTTCCTTTTCTTTATTTTCTTTATCAGAATCAGACTTATTTTCTGTTTTTTTGTCCTTTCCTGTTTGAGAATTATCTGTTGAATCTACTTTTTTATTCTTTCTTTTTACCAGAATTTTTTCTTCAAAGGTTCTTTTTCCAAAGATGTTGATCAGATCATCCTCAAAGATCACTTCTTTCTCTATCAGGATCTCTGCAAGTTGAATCAGTTCCGGTTTATGTTTTTCAAGGATATCAATGGCTCTTTGGTACTGATCTTCAATGATCTTAGAGATTTCTTCATCAATAATCTCTGCGGTTTTCTCACTGTACGGATTATTAAAATTGTATTCTGACTGACCTGAAGAATCGTAATAAGTAAGGTTTCCAATCTTATTGTTCAATCCGTAAACAACCACCATCGCTTTAGCTTGTTTAGTAACTTTTTCCAGGTCGTTCAGGGCTCCGGTAGAGATCTTATTGAACATTACTTTTTCTGCTGCTCTACCACCCAAGGTAGCACACATTTCATCCAGCATCTGTTCTGTTTCTACAATTTGTCTTTCTTCCGGCAAATACCAGGCAGCTCCCAAAGATTTACCCCGGGGTACAATGGTTACTTTTACAAGCGGTGCGGCATGTTCGAGCATCCAGCTAACGGTAGCATGTCCTGCTTCGTGGTATGCGATGGTTCTTCTTTCTTTTTCGGTAATGATCTTGTTCTTTTTCTCAAGTCCGCCAATAATACGGTCAACAGCATCGAGAAAATCTTGATGATGAACACTTTTCTTTCCTTTTCTAGCGGCTACCAGAGCAGCTTCGTTACAAACATTTGCTATGTCGGCACCGGAAAAACCGGGAGTTTGTTTGGCCAGAAAGTCCAGATCAACATCTTTATTCAGTTTTAAAGGTTTTACATGAACCTCAAAAATTTCTTTTCTTTCATTTTTATCGGGCAGATCCACATAGATCTGTCTGTCGAATCTACCAGCCCTGAGTAAAGCTTTGTCCAAAATATCGGCACGGTTAGTAGCTGCAATAACAATTACATTGGTATCGGTACCAAAACCATCCATCTCAGTAAGTAGCTGATTCAGTGTATTTTCTCTTTCATCATTTCCTCCGGTAATATTATTCTTACCTCTTGATCTCCCTATGGCATCGATCTCATCAATAAATATAATAGAAGGTGATTTTTGAGCAGCCTGTTTAAAAAGGTCTCTTACTCTTGAAGCTCCAACCCCTACAAACATTTCAACAAAATCGGAACCTGAGAGTGAAAAGAAAGGTACATCGGCTTCACCGGCAACCGCTTTAGCTAAAAGTGTTTTACCCGTACCGGGAGGTCCAACCAAAAGTGCTCCTTTAGGGATCTTACCACCCAGGGATGTGTATTTTTCAGGATTTTTTAAAAAATCAACGATCTCATGGACTTCTTCTTTGGCGCCTTCTAATCCGGCAACATCTTTAAAACTGGTCTTTACATGGGTGTTCTTATCAAAGATCTTGGCTTTTGATTTTCCTATGCTGAAGATATTTCCTCCACCGCCACCAGCTCCTCCGCCGGCACCCGACATTCTTTTCATAAAGAACAACCATAATCCGAGGATGAATATAAAAGGTAACCATACCAGAAAAGTATCGAAAAAGCTTGTTTGTGTATCATTCTTAACATCAAAATTAAGTGCGTTTTCTTCTCTGGCCTCCTTTAAATGATTTTCAAAATTTCTCAGATCTCCAATTTTATAAACATAGTCAGGACCCTGTTGTGCAAAAAACGGAGAGGGCTGTTTCTTTGTATGCTCTTCACTTTCCTGTGCTTCGCTTTTCAGATAGATCTGAGCAATGTCTTTATTTACAATAACAATCCTTTCTATTTCATTTTTAGTAAGGATCTCATCAAATTTGTTTTCGGTAAGCTCAGAACTGGAGAGTTCCGTATTGTTCATCATCTGAAACCCGATCAAAACGATAAAAATGATCGCATAGATCCAGTAGAAATTGAATTTAAAATTAAACTGTTTTAAAGGATTATTATCTTTATTATTTGTGTTCTTTTTATCACTCATATTGTTATTGTTGTTATTTTGTTGCAGAATCGAAGGAAGTGATCTTGGCATCTCCCCAAAGTTCTTCAATATTATAAAATTCACGTGTTGGTTTTTGAAAAACGTGTACAACTACATCTACATAGTCAATAAGGATCCACTCGGCAAAATTTTCTCCTTCAACATGCCATGCTTTTTCTTTTAATTTTTTTCCAACATTTTTTTGTATCGAAGCAGAAATAGCACTAACTTGTGTGTTTGAAGTACCATCACATATTATAAAATAATCGCAAACCGTGTTCTCGATCTCCCTTAAATCCATTAAAGTAATATGTTCACCTTTAACTTCTTCAATTCCCTTGATGATTTCAGTAATCAGGAGGTCGGTATTTTTTGATTTTTTATTCATTCAAATTTTTTAAAATTACTTGCAAATGTATTACATTTTTATCATTTTAGACCATTCAATTCATATATAATGATGGATATTGTCAAACTTGATGCCATATCTTCCACAAATCTGATATTAAAAGAATATATCAAAGAGAAAAAGGCAAAACATCAAACGGTTATAACCGCCGAATATCAAACAAAGGGCAGAGGGCAGATGCATACTCAATGGGAGTCTGAACACTCCAAGAACCTGTTGTTTAGCATGTTCCTGGTTTTTGATAACTATCTTATCTCGGATCAGTTTTATCTTACCTGTGCAGTTTCTTTAGGGATTTACAAGGTTATATCCAGATATAAAATTAAGGGTCTGAGTGTGAAATGGCCTAACGACATAATGGCAGGTGATCAGAAGATCGCAGGAATTCTGATAGAAAATACCCTGGTACAGGATCATATTAAAAATGCCATCATTGGGGTAGGTTTAAATGTGAATCAGGTTTTGTTTCCGAATTATGTTCCCAATGCTGTTTCGATGAAAAATCTATCCGGTCAGGAATTTGACAGAGAGATTCTATTAAAAGAACTTTTAGATTCTATTGTTTTTTATATTGATAAATTAAACGCTAAAGAATACAGTTTCCTGAAACACACATACGAAGAGGTGATGTATAAAAAAGGAGAAACCATTTTATTTGAAGATCTGAAGGGCAAGACCTTTCCGGCCAAAATCTTAGGCGTTTCAAGACAAGGTAAATTACTTCTTGAAGAAGAAGATATTCACCTCAAATTATACGATTTTAAGGAGATTAAATTTCTGTAGATCAGAATTTACCGATATTTTCTATCAGGGCATTGATAAATTTCTGAAGTGGGCCTTTTACCATCATGGCAACCATGGGGTTAAATTTTCCATCGAAAAGCAATTGCACATCACTTGTATTCTCAGCCTTATCATCAATATTTGCAGTAAGTGTAAAAGGAAATTTATCACTGGCTGAGCCAAGAATCACCTTTTTGGGCTCTTCTTTTTCCTGCATTTTTAATTTTATTTCGGGCATACCTTTTAAAGCAAAGATAAAGGAATCACCATCTACTTCAAATTTATCGGTATTCTCAGGCATGATCTTTTCAAAATTTTCAACTTTACTTAAAAATTCAAAGATCTCTTTTCTTGATTTTTTAATATTTATTTTCGGACTTTCTAAATTCATTTCTTTATTTTTTCCATTCTGAAGGATTGATCCTCCATTCTATAAGGGTTTCAAAATCTTTTTCTGTAATATAGTTGGTATCCATAGCCTGTTCTATCAGATTTTCATAATTGCTCAGTGTGGTGAGCTCAAGATTTTCTTTCTTAAAATTCTTTACAGCCTTATCAAAACCATAATCAAAAATAGCAACCATACCTTTAACATTGGCATCTTCATCTTTTAAGGCTTTAACAGCATTCAGGCTGCTTTTTCCCGTACTGATCAGATCTTCTACCACAATAACATTTTGACCTTTATCTAAAAAACCTTCTATCTGATTCTTTCTTCCGTGCTTTTTTGCTTCCGGTCGCACATAAACAAAAGGTATGCCCAGTTCCTGAGCAACAAGAACCCCCATGGCAATGGCACCGGTTGCCACTCCGGCAATAACATCGGGTTTACCGTGTTTTTTTTCAATTATTCGTGCAAGATTTTCACGAATATAGTTGCGTATGGGAACATAAGACAGAGTAACTCTGTTGTCGCAATAGATAGGGGAATTCCACCCAGAGGCCCACGTAAAGGGCTTTTCCGGCTGGAGTTTTATAGCTTTTATCGATAAAAGCAACTCGGCAGTTTTTTTTGCTGTATTTTTGTCAAAAATCATATTGCAAATGTATACAATTTTTAAGAATGATTGTATTTTTTATTTAACAGATGATAAAGATTTCTCATCGAAATCTGTATTCTTTAACTGGGAGGAATTCAATCTGTCAGAACAATTAAAAACATGCAATGCAGGTAATTTCAAAACCTTTTATCTGTATCATCATGATATTGAATTTCTTTGGCAAAATTTTAAAAATTCTTTTAAGGTAATTGAGGCTGCCGGAGGCCTGGTTCTCTCTCCTGAGAACAAAATACTTTTTATTTATCGGAATGGAAAATGGGACCTCCCCAAGGGAAAAGTGGAAAAAGGAGAATCTATACAGGAAGCTGCTTTAAGAGAAGTTAAAGAGGAATGTGGTATAGGCAATGATCTGAGTTTAGGAGAGTACCTTGGAAAAACCTATCATATTTATGAGCATAAAAACAAAGAAATACTAAAGGTATCTCACTGGTTTAAAATGTACAGTGATGAAAGAAAATTTATTCCACAGTTAGAGGAAGATATCACAGAGGTCGTCTGGAAAAACAGCAATGAAATTGAGGAGGCCTTAAAAAACACCTACCCCAATATAGCCCTTTTGATTGAAGGAATGAGCGGAACCGAAAAAGATCGTTGATCGCTATTTTACAGCGATCATTGAGATCTCTACATTAACATTTTTAGGTAAAACGGCAACCTGTACTGTTTCCCTTGCAGGAGCATTATTTTCATCAAAATAAGATCCGTAAATAACATTAATTTCGGCAAAATCTTTCATATCACTGATAAAAATAGAGGATTTGATTACATTTTCAAAAGTCATTTCTGCGGCGGCAAGTACTGCCTTTAAATTTTCCATTACCCGGCGGGTTTCTGCTTTGATTTCATCAGTGATCAGTTCTCCGTTTACCGGATCGATAGCAATCTGTCCGGAAGTGTAAAGAGTATTTCCTGTCATTACGGCCTGACTGTAAGGGCCTATGGGTTTGGGAGCATTTGAGGTTTCTATGATCTTTTTCATGATATATTTGGTGTTAGCTTAGAATAATCGTTTGTCCGGTACTTTTCGCTTGTCGTATTTGATATCGCTCAAAGAAGAGGATTTAACTCCGATAAAGAAATAATAAGTGGCTCTATCGCCAAATGGTACCCAGTTAAAACTAAAATGCCAGCTGTCAAGATCCCGTTCAAAACGGAGTTGTGTATAGGTAATTCCCATATCTTTAAAATCGTAACCTGAAGATATTCCCACATGCCATTTAGGAGAGAATTCAAGGTCTCCCGATACTTGCAGGGAATTTGAGGAAATGGTATTTTCTCCTCTTGAATTAGCATAGTTTAAAGCGTATCTGAAAGAGAGGTCCCAGGGCATATCGGTTTTGTACAGTTTGGCTACTTTTACTTCATCTTTTTTGGTCTTGCTCATGGCAGAACTTCGGTTGTTGATACTCTTTCCAAACATGGGGTCAGAGACCGAAGAATCAGCTTCCTTTTTATTCTTTTCACTGCTGCCTGATTTCTTTTTCTTTCCCAGTTCTGTGCTTTTAATTGAATAATTGGCTGTTAATCCGGCGTTTACAAGCCGCAATAGGCTCCCCCCATTACTGATATTGAATTTATTGATCCTTCTTCCGTTGGCATTGATCGCATACGGATCCATGGAAGCATTAAGATTGATATTTAATTTATTCTTTAATAGCTGGGTTCCGGCAGTCATTCTTACCGGACTCCAGTTCAAAGAATCAAGGGCGAAATTATAACTGGTTGAGAAGTTAAGATTATTTAACAGCGTAACCTTTTCGGCTTTGGTGTCTTCATCAAAATCTTTGGGCATCATCTTGGCCTCAAAATTGTTGTTAAGCGAAAATCCAACACTATTTTGAATTCCATGTGAAGGCCCTCCATAGAGTCCATTTTCAAACCGGTTGTATTCTCTGATGTCCTCCGGGTTTAGACTGGCCTGATATTCATCATAATACTTGTCGAAATCGGGGCGATAGCCATAGGACACCGACGGACGCATGGTGTGTCTGATAGCTTTCATACGTCCTTTCTTAAATTTGAACATACCATAAATAGTTGTGGATGCAGAAACATTGGCTGAATATTCTCTAAAGGAATCAAAGCCCTGGATCGTATCGGTAACTACTTTTTCCAGATCATCATCCCATGATTTTTCAATGGTCTTAAAATACCACACATCCCGGTAATTGGCATTGGGAGAAATGGTGATGTATTTCATGGCTTTCATGTTGGTTCCGAGAGATATTTTATGCTGAATTCCTGCTTTAGCATTTCTTAAGGATTCTTCCGAAATAAAATCATCACCGGTACCGGAGATTCTGTTTTGCAGATTCATATTATAGGTAACTCCAATATTTTGAAATACATTCTTTTTTAAGCCCGATTTGGGTGCAAACGGGTAGATCCTGTCCATATTGAGTTGCATAGAAGGTAAATTCAGATCAACTTTATCGGTATTGGTATTTTGTGTATGCGTTACCGAGATGTTCATATTAAAAGGAGATCCAACAAATTTTTTGTAGTAATTTACAGAGGAACTGAATGTGTTAACCAGATAATCCGGAGAACTCGATTCGTTAAGGGATTCTCTAAAGAAAGTGCTGCTACCAAAATTTACCGAAGCTGAAAATCTCGAATTCGGGCTGGCTTGTGTAGCCTGACTATGCGACCATCTGATAAAGTAATTGGTAGATTTACTGTAGTCGGGGAGTCCTAAATGACTGTTGATCAAGCTTTCATAACGTAAGCTTACACTACCCGAGTACTTATACCTTACATTGTAATTTGATTCGGCGCGTAAACCCCAGCTTCCATTGGTATAGATGTCTCCTAAAATAGCCAGATCGACATATTCGTTGATGTTAAAATAATAACCGCCATTTTGTAAAAAATATCCCTGATTTCTGTTCTGTCCCCAGGTAGGAATTAAAAATCCTGAAGATCTGCCACTGGTGATCGGAGCATAAAAGAACGGTAAGAACAGGGGGGTAGGAACATCCATGATCACCAAATTACTTAAGCCACCCACTACTTTACTATTGGGAACCACCTTGATATTGCTGGTCTGAATATAATAATCAGGTTTTTCTTTTTGTGATGTGGTAAATTTTGCTCTGTTGATATATAATGTGGTATCATTTTCCTTTTTGGTCAGATTTCCGGTAATGATAATTCCTTGTTGTTCAGTTCTGGAGCGGTAGATCAGTGCTTTTTCTGTTTTAAAATTATAGATTAATGAATCCTGATCACTTTCCTGCTGACCTTGTTTAAAATGAGGTTTCTGAACATAAGCTCCGCTGGTATCAATTATCCCTTTGGCAAAAGCCAGATTATTTTTGTAATCGATAATGATCTTACCGGCCTTAATTTCCATATCCTTATAGTAGATCTCTGCTTCATTATGCAAAATCACCTTTTCATTTACAAAATCGTTAAAAACACGATCAAGAGCTTTGTGTTTGATATTTGATTCAAGATACTCTTTGTTGATCTTTGTGCTATCGGTTTTGGTTGTATCTGAGGGTTTTATACGATTATTGTCGATACTTTTATCGTTATTAATAAGCCTATTCACAGAATTAATTTGTGAAAAACTCGTAATAACTCCAAAACAAAATATAAAGGAGAAATAAACTATGTATTTTATATTTGTTGACAATACTATAAATACTATTTTTGTAAAATAACTTGACTATTGTAAGGCTACAAACTTACATATATTTTTTAAGTGCTTTAAACTAAAAATAGTTAAATGATATTAGAATTATTTATGCAAACAAATTTTGATCATATTTTGGAAACATTTAAAAAATCTTTTATCTTTTTGTTTACGTTTTTTATTATTTCTGTGGTACAACTACATGCTCAGGATAAGTTTGTAGTGGTTCTTGATGCCGGGCACGGAGGAAAGGATCCCGGGAAAGTGGCAAAGAATATTTACGAAAAAAATGTTGCTCTCAGTGTTGTATTACTTACCGGAAAATATTTAGAGGCTCATAAAGATATTAAGGTGGTCTATACACGTAAAAAAGATGTGTTTGTCGATCTGAAAGAAAGAGGTAAGATTGCAAATGATGCTGATGCAGATCTTTTTGTATCTATTCATTGTAATGCACATCATACACAGGCTTCCGGTACAGAAACCTATGTTTTGGGGTTGCATGCCAATAAACAGAATTTTGAGGTGGCCAAACATGAGAACTCGGTAATCTTTATGGAAGATAATTATAAGGAAAAATATGAAGGTTTTGATCCGAATTCTCCAGAGGCAGTTATTGGTATGACTCTGATGCAGGAAGAATTTCTCGATGAAAGTCTGCTTGTAGCGAGTTATACACAGGATAAGTTCACTAAAGATCTGAAAAGACTGGACCGGGGGGTAAAACAGGCCGGTTTTGTGGTATTACATCAAACTTATATGCCAAGTATCCTGATAGAAACAGGCTTTATCACAAATAAAAATGAAGGTGCCTTTTTAAATTCAAAATCCGGACAACAAAGGGTAGCCAAGGCCATAGCTCAGGCTATTTTAAAATATAAAAAACATTTAGATGAGAATTATGTTTATGAGGCTCCAAAAAAGAATAAGACGCAAAAAGAGCCCAGGGTAGTTGAAGGAGTTGATTTTAGAGTTCAGATAGCTACGAGTACCAAAAAGCTTGCCTTAAAATCGTATAATTTTAACGGATTGAAAGGGGTTAAAAGAATAAAGGACGGTAATTTTTACAAATATTATTATGGGAATACCTCTGATTATGATGCTATTAATAAAATGAGAAGTGTTGCAAAGAAAAACGGATACCCCACAGCATTTGTGGTAGCCTTTAAAGGAGATAAAAAGATATCGGTTACCAATGCTCTGTTGCAGAGGAAAAAATAATTAACTTTCTCTTCACATAAATATTTTGTATTATTGTTTAAAATTAAAATTAATAAATAGATATTTTGAAAGTTTCCAGAGAAGTAAAAACCGGTGTTATTGCAGTTCTGATCATTATTTTATTCATTTGGGGATATAGTTTTCTTAAAGATAAGAGTCTGACCAGCAAATCCAGATATTTTTATGCCGAATATGAAACTGTTGAAGGTCTTGCTATTAATAGTCCGGTAACGATCAACGGATTAAAGGTAGGAAAGATTTCAAATATCACTTTTCACAATTTAAGAAAAGGTATCCTTGTTGCAGAAATGGAAATAGATGATGATGTTCAATTCTCTAAAAACAGTATAGCTCAAATCTACAGTCCCGATTTTATCAGTGGTAAATCCTTAAGGGTTAAGATTGTATATGATGGTGACGAAATTGCTAAAAGCGGAGATACTCTAAATGGAGAGATCTCTTCGGGTATTTTTGGCATGATCAATGAACAAATCGGCCCCTTGCAAACTATGGTTGAGCATTTTATTCAGCATTCTGATAGTGTAATGCAAAATGTAAACCGGCTTTTGAATCCTGAAAATCAAAAAAATATCAACGAATCTTTGGAAAGTTTAAATGCCACTCTGGTCAAATTTAAAGGTTTGTCGTATAAAGCAGATCATTTATTGTCAGCCAATAATGAAAAGATCGATTCTATCATGAGCAATGCTAATGTTTCTATGCTAAAGATCTCTCATCTTACCGATTCTCTTGAGAAAGCAAACCTTTCCGCTACTGTGCTTAAATTACAAAATACACTTGATGGGTTTAACCGGTTGCTTGACAGTGTGGAGAATGGGCAGGGCACCATTGGGTTGCTGATGAAAGATGAAGCCCTGTACAACAACCTTGAAGGAGCCAGTAAAGAACTCGAAGCACTCCTTAAAGATATGAAAGAACATCCCAAGAGATTTGTACATTTTTCTCTTTTCGGGAAGAAAGAAAAACCCTATGAAGAAGAAGCTGCAGTTCAGTTAAAACAGTAGTTAATAAGTATTGATAATTTTTTTTTATACTTATGTTTTTTGTAGTCAATATTTTTTTAAATTCACAAGTGAATAGAAAAGTGAAACACAAAGTGTTAAGCTTAAATTCAATGTTGGTTAAATAGTTTAATATCAAATAAGTAATTTATAGAAAAACTTTTACATGCACTTTCTTTCTAATATACTTTTCGCATTACTTTTGATAGTAGGGGTGGGTTATTTTATAATGAATGTAAAAAAACTGATCCGCAATATAAAACTTGGTAGGGATATTGACCGTTCTGATCAACCTTCGGCGAGATGGAAAAATATGGTCAACATTGCCTTGGGTCAATCTAAAATGGTCAGGCGTCCCGTTGCAGGAATTCTGCACATTATTGTTTATGCCGGTTTTATCATTATCAATATTGAGGTTTTAGAGATCATCATTGACGGACTTTTCGGAACACACCGTGTTTTTTCATTTGCCGGTGGTTTGTATGATTTTTTGATCGGTTCCTTTGAGATTCTCGCCTTTTTGGTATTGATCTCAGTCATTATTTTCTGGATCAGAAGAATGATCATCAGGATACCTCGTTTCTGGAGTAAGGAAATGACTTCATGGCCAAAGAATGATGCCTTGAATATTTTGTACTTCGAAATGGTTCTTATGTCTTTGTTCCTTATCATGAATGCTGCTGATTATAATCTGCAGCAGCTGGGAGTAGGGCATTATATCAAAGCAGGATCTTTTCCGATAAGTCAATACATCGCTCCATGGTTACCACAAAATGCTGATACACTGATGTGGATTGAGAGAGGTGCCTGGTGGTTGCATATTATTGGGATCTTTATCTTTTTAAATTATCTGTATTATTCTAAACATTTACATATTTTACTGGCATTTCCCAATACATATTACGCCAATCTGGAGCCTAAAGGAAAGATCAATAACCTGCAATCGGTTACTGATGAAGTGCAATTGATGCTGGATCCTAATGCCGATCCTTATGCGGCACCGCCTGAGCCGGAAGGAGATGAAATGCCTGAAAAATTCGGAGCCAGTGATGTGACCGATCTTACCTGGATACAGTTGATGAATGCCTATACCTGTACAGAGTGTGGTAGGTGTACCAGTGTTTGCCCAGCCAATCAGACCGGTAAATTATTATCGCCAAGGGCCATTATGATGAAAACCCGTGACAGGATAGAAGAAGTAGGCCGTAATATTGATAAGAACGGAGAATTTAAAGAGGACGATAAATCCTTATTCGCAACCATTACCAATGAAGAGATCTGGGCATGTACCAGTTGTAATGCCTGCGTGGAAGAATGTCCGGTAAATATAGATCCTTTATCAATTATTGTCGATCTGAGAAGATATCTGGTAATGGAACAATCTTCTGCTCCGCAGGAACTGAATATGATGTTTACCAATATTGAAAATAACGGGGCACCCTGGCAATATAACCAGCTTGACAGATTAAACTGGAAAGATGAATAAAAGAATTAATAATTAAACAAACGAATGATTTGTTCATTCTAACTTTAAATCATTTTATCAATGAGTATCAAAGTACCAACAATGGCTGAAATGATGGCAGAAGGAAAAACTCCTGAAGTTTTGTTTTGGGTAGGCTGTGCAGGAAGTTATGACGACAGAGCTAAGAAAATAACCAGGGCTTTTGTTAAATTACTGCAAAAAGCTGATGTTTCTTTTGCGGTTTTGGGTACTGAAGAGAGTTGCAGTGGTGATCCGGCTAAAAGAGCAGGAAATGAATTCCTTTTTCAGATGCAGGCCATGACCAATATTGAGATTATGAATGCCTATGAGGTAAAAAAGATCGTAACGGCCTGTCCGCACTGTTTTAACACCTTAAAGAATGAATATCCCGGATTGGGAGGTAATTATCAGGTAATGCATCATACCGAATTCTTAAAATCCCTGCTGGATGAAGGAAGACTGACCATAGAAGGAGGGAAGTTCGTCGGTACCAAGATCACTTTCCACGATCCGTGTTATCTGGGAAGAGCCAATAATATTTATGAAGCTCCGAGAGATCTGATCAAAAAGCTTGAAGTGGAGCTGGTAGAGATGAAAAGATGTAAAAGCAATGCGCTTTGTTGTGGTGCAGGTGGGGCGCAGATGTTTAAAGATGCAGAAAAGGGAGATAAAGAGATCTTTGTGGAAAGAACTGATGATGCCCTTGAAACAAATCCGGATATTATTGCAACCGGATGTCCTTTTTGCAATACTATGTTAACAGATGGTATTAAGAACGTAGAAAAAGAATCGGAAATTAAAGTGCTGGATATTGCCGAAATACTGGCTTCAGCAGATGAATTATAAATAATTTAGATTAAAGAAATGCCTTATTTAAAAGAAGAGGACCTTGCAAATCTTTATAAAGAGATCGATACAGCGAAATCTAAAATAGAAACGCTTTCAGATACCCTTGAAGAAGAGAAGGAACAGATATCGATCTTAAAGAAACATAGAATGATCATCGGTATTTTTGCTGTTCTGGCAACTCTTTTGATGATCTGGTCTTTTCTTCCCAAAAAAGAGGAAGTTCCTGAAGAATATTTGATCAGGAACAATTTAAGCCTTGTAAATACTGATAGCTTACACAGTACTCAACTGGAACTGGATAAACTCAAATCTATTGAATCTTCCAGAGTTACTATTGGTGAATTGCCTATTGTTTACAGTGTACAGATAGGGGCCTACAATAATTTTAGTTCTGATTTGTTTTCGCAGGATTTTTCACATCTTACAGAATTCTCTCAGGAAGGAATGAATAAGTTTGCCCTTGGAAACTATAAAACCTACAAAGAAGCTGTTAACCTGAGAACAGATCTGAAAAAACTCGGGTTTAAAGATTGTTTTATTATCGCTAAATCTTACGGAAAACCTATTAGTATTAAAGAAGCACTTGATCTGAGTGGTGAAGAATGGATCCGGGGTGAATAAAATCACTATTTTTCTATGATTAAAAAATGGATTGGTGCTGCACGGTTAAGAACCTTACCGCTTTCCCTTTCGGGGATAATCCTGGCAAGTTTTCTGGCTGTTGCCGGAAATAAGTTTGATTTATTGATCTTTATCTTTGCTGTTCTGACCACGGTGGGTTTTCAGGTGATCTCTAATTTTGCTAATGACTACGGTGATGGGGTTAAGGGAACAGATAATAAAGATAGAATAGGGCCGGAGCGGGCAATACAAAGCGGAGACATCACCCCCCTGCAAATGAAAAAGGCTATTATTATCTCTACAGTACTTACTTTAATAGTTGCCCTGATATTGATCTATATCTCATTTGGGAGAGAAAATTTTTGGTATTCATTGCTCTTTTTTGTTTTGGGAATTGCCAGTATTGCAGCAGCAATTAAATATACCGTAGGCCGGAATGCCTATGGTTATTACGGAATGGGAGATCTGTTTGTTTTTCTTTTTTTCGGACTTTTAAGTGTTTGCGGAACTTATTTTCTTTATTTTAAAAGTATTGATCTAACGGTCTTTTTACCGGCCTCCTCCATAGGATTGTTAAGTACGGGAGTGCTTAACCTGAACAATATGCGTGATGCAGCTTCCGATATCAAAGCAGGAAAAAATACGCTGGTGGTTAAGATCGGAAATGTTGCGGCCAAACGCTACCACTATTTTCTTTTAACCGGAGCATTTATTTTTGCTTTGATCTATGTGGGATTGCATTATCATTCCGTTTTCCAGTTCATGTTTGTTATTGCATTTATACCAATATTTCTTCATCTTAAAACTGTTTATACAAATAAATTTCCCGAAGATCTGGATCCGGAGTTGAAAAAACTGGCCTTAAGTACTCTGTTGTTTGCCGTATTATTTGGTCTGGGACAAATATTTTAGAAAAGTTTTTATTAAAAGATAAATATATCTATTTTTGTTTAAAATGGTCAATTGGTGAGAAAGCTTATAATCACACATTTTTTATTAAATCTTTATCTTGTGGTTTTAATCGCTCCTGCATTTCCCATTATAGAATACCTGATCAACTACGATTTTATTGCCAATGAATTGTGTGTAAATAAAGATAAACCTTTATTGGGCTGTAACGGAAAATGTTACCTGGAAAAGCAGGTGAAGAAACAAATGAACCTTGATCAAAATCAGAAAGAGCAAACACCACCTCGTGTAGATTTTGAAAAATTTATAACCCTTAAAACCAAAAAATTTGATTATCGTTTTTTGGACCAGATTAAAGATCGGGAAAAACCTGTTTTCTACAACAAATTAAAAGAAATTTTCTATAGCAATTCATTGCTCCGCCCTCCTAAACAATTGAGTTAATATTATTTGCAGTTCCTTTTTTGTATGCAGATCATTTTACCAGGTTAAGATGATTTCAATGTGCAGATGCATTTGTATATGCTCTGTAAGCAGTTATGCTTTGCAGATCGTTCCAAATTGTAAAAAGAAAAAAGGAATTTATAATGCACTGATACACAAAACTTACTGTGTTTAAATAATCATGTAACTTAATTAACACTCATAATGAAAATAAAACTTATGATGTATTTAGTAATGTTCTTTACAGGCATTTCTATATACGCACAAGAAATTACCATTCACGGGAGAGTAACGGATAAGAACAATGTTCCCATTGAAAAAACTATTATAAAACTAAAGAATTCTGATAAATATACCGAGACCGATGCAGTAGGTAAATTTACCATCAATGCAATAGATGGTGAGATCGCAGAGATTATTCATATCAATTACAAAACCGAAAATGTTAAATTATATGATGGCATTCAGATCAGTCTGAGCGTTGAGGCCATTGCTCTGGATAATATCGTTATCAAGGCAGAACCTTTTGATCAGATTGCACAGTCGAGAATTATTATTGATGATATCAAAACTATTACACAACCCCGTAATGTAAGCGATCTGTTTAAGGATGTTCCTGGTTTTGCCATTCAAAAAAGAGGGGCTTACGCTTCAGAACCTGTTTTCCGTTCTTTTAAATATGAACAATTAAATGTGATGTATGATGGCGGGATGAAGATTATCAATGCCTGTCCGAACAGGATGGATCCCATTACAACACATATCATCCCTGAAGAGGTGGAAAGGATAGAAGTGATCAGGGGGCCGTTTTCAATGCGTTTTGGTCAGAATTTCGGAGGAATCATCAATATGGTTTCCAAATCAGGAAGCAGTTTTAAAAAGGGGGTCTCCGGAAATATAGAATCGGGATATGAATCTAACGGTAATAACTTTACAGGAAGAGGTAATCTGAGGTATAAAGCCAATAAGTTTGATCTTGAACTGAATGGTTCCTACAGAAATTATGGAAATTATAAGGATGGGAACGGAACAGAAGTACCTTCTTCTTTTTCCACTACCGATTATTCTGTTAAAATTGGTGTAGATCCAACTGAGAATCAGCGATTTAAATTTACGTGGAGACAATCTTTTGGCAGAGATATTATGCATGCCGGATTGATGATGGATTCGCCCTATGATGACAGTTATCTCGCAGGACTGGATTATAAAATTACCAAGATCGGTGATCTGGTTAGTTCTTTCTCTTTTAAAGGATTCTATTCCAATGTAGATCATTTGATGACGAATGAAGGCAGACCCAGTTTTAAAATGACCGAAGCTTCTTCAAATGTTTTTGCTACAAATTATGGTGGAAAAGTAGAGTTGGTACTTACCCCTAATGAGAAGATCAAGATCTATACCGGAATCGATGCTAATTTTATTGGCCGTGATGGCGACCGGATCAGAACGATAAAAATTATGAATGGCAATCCTTTGCCTCAGCCTAAAGTCAAGGTGGATAAAATCTGGCAGGATTCTAAAATCAATGATATGGGGGTTTTTGCAGAAGCAAAGTATCTTTTAGGTAACAGCCGAGTGATCACAGCAGGTATGCGTACCGATTTTGTAACTGCATCCATCAATGATCCTGAAAAGGATTTTCTTGAACTCTACGGAGGACAGATCGATGACCAGCACGAAGCGAATCTGAGTGGTACGATATCATATATCTACAGTACCGATCATTCCCAATGGCAAGTGGCCTATGGAAGGGGAGTAAGATCTGCTTCTATGCCCGAGCGTTTTATCAATCATTTTAATATTGGTGCCGATCCGTATGAATATGTAGGAAACCCTTATCTCGATCCGGAAAAGAACAATCAGTTTGAAGTATCTTTCCGTCAGGATTACGACAGAATGGATTTTGGCGTAACGGTTTTCTATTCTTTTAT
>JANTGS010000008.1 GCA_024762795.1 Flavobacteriaceae bacterium
CAAAGGAATATCCAATTTTAATTCGTTTTAATGTTTACTTGCGGATTTGTGGTTTTTTATTTATTTTTATAAAAAATTAAATTAAAATCTATTTAAAATGTTAAAAAAACAAAACTTATTAAGTTTATTGATTGTCATTTTCATGATCTCATCAGTTTTCGCACAAAAAAAACCAAATATCTTAGTAATTTGGGGTGACGACATTGGAATTGAGAACATCAGCTACAACAATCGGGGTATGATGGGTTACATGACGCCTAATATTGACAGAGTAGCCAAAGAAGGTCTTGCTTTTACAGATTATTATGGACAACAAAGTTGTACAGCAGGTCGAGCAGCTTTTATTAGTGGTAGTGTACCTGTACGGTCTGGCATGACCAAAGTAGGTATGCCAGGAGCTAAAGAAGGTTGGCAAGAAAGTGACCTTACAATGGCTACTGTATTAAAGAGTCTAGGTTATACTACGGGTCAGTTTGGAAAAAATCATCAAGGTGATTTGGATGAGCATTTACCTACAAATCATGGTTTTGATGAATTTTTTGGAAACCTCTATCATCTTAATGCAGAAGAAGAGCCCGAAAATTTAGATTATCCTGCTGATATGGTTTTAAAAGATGGCACCACATTTATAGAGAAATTTGGGCCCAGAGGCGTTATTCACTCCTGGGCAGATGGAAAAGGTGGACAACGTATTGAAGACACAGGTCCATTGACCAGAAAACGTATGGAAACAATTGATGAAGAAACTGTTAAAGAAGCAAAAAGATTTATTAGAGATGCAGTAAAATCGGGCGAGCCCTTCTTTGTTTGGTGGAACGGAACACGAATGCATTTTCGGACTCATGTGAAAAAAGAGCACAGAGGTATTTCCGGACAAGATGAATATAGTGATGGTATGGTTGAACACGATATGCAAGTAGGTGAATTGTTAGATTTATTAGATGAATTAGGCATTGCAGATAATACAGTTGTTATGTATTCTACTGACAACGGACCCCATTTTAATACCTGGCCTGATGCTGCAACCACTCCTTTTCACGGTGAAAAAAACAGTTCTTGGGAAGGCGCTTACCGTGTTCCCGCATTTGTAAGATGGCCGGGACATTTCCCTGCTGGAAAAACTTTAAACGGAATTGTTGCACATGAAGATTGGTTACCTACCTTTGCTGCTATTGCGAGTGAACCAAACATTGTGGCTAAGGCTAAAAAAGGAGTGAAAATGGGTGGTAGATTTTATAAAAATTATATTGATGGTGTAAACCAACTGGATTATTTAACGGGTAAAGTAAAAGACTCTCCAAGAGAAGGGTTTATTTATGTAAATGATGCAGGGCAAATTGCTGCACTCCGATATGGAGATTGGAAAGCTATGTTTCAGGTTAATAGAGCAGATCAGTTACAAATTTGGTTAGAGCCTTTTATAGAATTAAGAGCTCCATATTTATTTAATCTTCGAAGAGATCCGTTTGAAAAAGCATTAAAGGGGTCTAATACCTATTATGACTGGTATATAGATAGAGCTTATATTCTAATGGCTATTCAAGGTTATGCTTTTAATTTCTTAAGCACATTTAAAGAGTATCCACCTAGCCAAACAGCTGGAGATTGGAGTCTTTCAAAAGTGGAGAAACAGATAGAAGAAATGACATTACAAAGTAATTAAATTAATATAAGAAAGTCCGTTCTGAAAAAATATCTGACCTTTAAAACCAACACTATGAAAACAAATTTATCCAGATTACTTATTGCATTACTATTTATTTCTTTTGTAACCTCTTGTAAACAGGAACCTGCAAAAGAAGTAAAAGAAACTTTTGAAAAGAAAACCATCCAAACTGATCCTCTCGCTTCATGGAATGAAACTTCTGCCAAAAAGGAAATTATGGCTTATGTGGATGCTGTGACCGATAACAACAATTCACGTTTTATTCCTGTTGTCGACAGAATCGCTGTATTTGATAACGATGGTACACTTTGGAGTGAACAACCCGCTTATTTTCAATTATTTTTTGCTATAGACAAGATAAAGGCAATGGCAAAAGATCATCCTGAATGGAAAAATAAGCAGCCCTTTAAAGCAGTTCTGGAAGATGATATAAAAACTCTTGCAAAGGGAGGACAAGAAGCAGTGGTCAAACTTGTACTTGCATCTCATGCAGGCACAACAACCGAAGAATTTAAATCGGATGTGAAAAAATGGATTGCCATAGCAAAACATCCTACAAAAAATGTGAGATATGACCAATTAGTATTCCAGCCTATGCTGGAATTGCTTAAATATTTAAGAGCTCACGACTTTAAAACTTATATAGTTTCCGGTGGAGGAGTTGATTTTATGAGAGCAATTGTTACCGAAGTTTATGGAATACCCGAAGAACAAATCATAGGATCCAGATTTAAAACAGAATTTGATTATAATAACGGAAATCCGGTAATAAAAAGATTACCTACCTTAGATTTTAATGATGATAAAGAAGGAAAGCCCATTAATATTCATAATATAATTGGTAAAAAGCCTGTTTTTGCCGCAGGCAATTCTGATGGTGATTTACAAATGTTACAATGGACAGCATCTTCCAGTCAAAAGAGTTTTATGCTTTATGTTCATCATACCGATGCAGAAAGAGAATGGGCATACGACAGAGATTCTCATATAGGAAGATTAGATAAAGGTTTAGACCAAGCTAAAAAAGATGGTTGGACTCTTGTTGATATGAAAAACGATTGGAAAGTGATCTATCCTTTTGAATTAAGATAGAACTGCTATGATACTTTATCGGTTTCCATAAAAAAAATTATAAAAAAGCTGCCAAATGGCAGCTTTTTTTTAAGCTTTAAATTGAGATATTAAGTCCATTACAAAAGTCGGATATTTGTTTAATTTCTATAAAATTAACAACAATATAAATTTTTCAAATTAACAGTCTGTTATTAAAATTTTTTTCATTTAATTTGTGTTTAATAAACTAAATTATAAAATTATGAAAATTATCAAAGGATTAATTGTAATTGCAATGGTAGCGACAATTGCTATCTCTTGTAAAGACACTAAAAAAGAAGAACCATCAAAAGAAGGTACTGAAGTAGTAACAGAAACCAAAGAAGTTGTTGAAGAAGTAAAAACAGAAGCTCCTGCCACAACTACTACTACAACAACTACTACAAAGGCTGCTGAAAATAGTGAAAAAGCTATTGAAACCACTTCTAAAGATTTAGAAGAATTACCAGTAGCAGAAGGAATCATTTACGATTCTGCAGCTGAGACTCCGGTTGCTTTCCCTGGTTGTGAAGGCACAAATGAGGAGGTCAGAGCCTGTTCATTAAAAGAATTTAAAAAGAATCTGTCAAAGAATTTCGACAAAGATCTGGCTAACCGGTATGATATTCAACCCGGCCACTATAAGATCAGAACAATTCTAAAAGTTGATGCTGCGGGAAATGCATCAGTAGTAAGAGTTGACGGATCAACAGAAAAAGCTAAAAAGGAGATCATTAAACTAATTGACAAATTACCTGTTTTAAAACCTGCAACGGTTGCCGGTGAAGCTGTTGATGTATATTATGTGGTACCCATCGTACTTGATGTACAAAACTAAAAACTGTGTGTGAATATAACCGAAAGGTAAAGGCTAAATAATCACTTTTATAAAATTATAAACCGTTTTCAAAATATTGAAAACGGTTTTTTTTATGTTTTTCAGGAATTTTTTTTATCAGAAAAAGTATATCTTTGAATAAATGATACTAACCTTATAAAACACAAACAATGGATGAAAAATTATTAAAAGAGAAAGCGCTGGAAAAACTTAACAATTGGATAGCAAAACTTGAAGAACTGAAGAGTCAGATCAATTCAGAATCTGAGGAAACCCTGGATGGATTTGAAGCACAGAAAGCCAAGCTGAGTAAGTGGACAGAGAAAATTAAAACCCAATTTACTGAAGCAGAAGGCATGAGTAAAGAAAAAGCCGAGTCAGTACAGAAAATGTTGGAAGAGCTTAAAGAAAAGGCACTGCAGGCGAAAGCAGAGACAGAGGATACTATGGATAAGCAACATAAAAATCTAAGCAAAAAACTGGATAAATTAAAAGACTATCTGACAGAAGCTTATAAAGATTCAAAAGATGCTGCCAAAGACCTTTCAGAAGATGCTTTGGATGATCTGGATGATTTTCATGCCAAATTTGATGCCTACAAAATAAAAGCTCAGCATATGAGTAAAGATGCAGAAGGCACATGGGATGAAAAAAGAAAAGAGATCAACAAAAAATTGAATGAGCTTAGTGCAAAATTAACCGACAGCCAGGGAGAAGCCTCTGAAAAATGGGAAGATATCTCTAAAGAATTATCTGAGGCCTGGAAGCATGTACGTAAAGCCTTTAAAAGTTAGTTTTTTTTTAAAAATATTCATCATTAAATTTTTTTCATTTTTAAGATGTGATATTTTAAATAAATTCGTAAATTGTAACATGTTTCAAGAACAATTATTCTTTAGGATCTTGTTTATGTTATAATTAATTTTGAGTTAATAAGTTTAAACACACTCTTCGGGGTGTGTTTTTATTTTCATCTTTTATATTTTTATGAGAATTCTGTTATAATATTGAATACTTCCCTTATTAATCCCTTAAAACAAGTGATAAAACCATTATTTTTCAATAATTTTGTAAAACTCATTTAAATTAAATTATCATGAAAAATACTGCTTTAACACATATTCACGAAGCACTCGGAGCCAAGATGGTTCCCTTTGCAGGATACAATATGCCTGTTCAATATGAAGGGGTAAATACCGAACACGAAACCGTTAGAAAAGGGGTGGGTGTTTTTGACGTATCTCATATGGGAGAATTTCTAATCGAAGGAGAAAATGCACTCGATCTTGTTCAGAAAGTTACCTCTAATGATGCCTCAAAACTTGAAATTAATGATGCCCAATACAGCTGTATGCCCAATGAAACCGGCGGAATAGTTGATGATCTTATTGTTTACCACGTTCATAAAAATACTTATTTACTTGTGGTCAATGCCTCAAATATTGATAAAGACTGGAATTGGATCGCATCTCAAAATACCATGAATGCTACCATGAGAAATCTTTCTGACGATTATTCCTTGTTAGCCATTCAGGGACCAAAAGCTGTGGAGGCCATGCAAAGTCTTACTTCTGTTGACCTTGCTTCTATTCCTTTTTATAAATTCAGAGTAGGTGATTTTGCAGGAATAAAAAATGTGATCATTTCAGCAACAGGTTATACCGGAAGCGGTGGATTTGAGATCTATTGTAAGAATGATGAAGTGGAACAGGTTTGGAATAAGGTATTTGAGGCTGGAAAGGAATTTGGTATTAAGCCTATCGGATTGGCAGCCAGAGATACTCTCCGACTTGAAATGGGTTATTGTTTATACGGTAATGATATTGATGACACCACCTCACCTATCGAAGCAGGGTTGAGCTGGATCACTAAATTTACCAAAGATTTCACCAATTCAGAAGCTCTTAAAAAACAAAAGGAAGAAGGTGTTTCCAGATATCTTAAAGCTTTTAAGATCGACGGAAAAGGTATTCCGCGTCATGGTTACAATATCGTCAATGAAAACGGCGAAAAGATCGGTGTGGTCACTTCCGGCACAATGAGTCCAAGTTTAAAAGAAGGAATTGGCATGGGATATATAGATAAACCCTATCATAAATTAGGAACACAAATTTTTATTCAAATAAGAAATAAAGCCATTCCGGCTACTATCGTAAAATTACCTTTTTATAAAGGATAGCACATTTTTAAATTTAAATATTTAAAGCCTTCACAATAGTATTTATTGTAAAGGCTTTCTTTTTTATGGAATTCCCTCATTCTCAATAAAAAGAAGAAAACTTATTTCAGGATTAAGCATATTATTTATTATATTTACTAGTCCAAAACTTTAAACAGTTCTTTTACTTTACAAACCTATAAATATTTTTACCATGCAAATAACCGGTATGAAATATGGCGCGCCCATTTTAAAACTTTCAGGATTCCCTGTTCCCGAAGTACTAAATGCCAATGCAACACTCGATGAGATTGAGAAACTCATTCACAAAAGAAGTAAATGTGTTGTAAAGCCGGTTTTTTACGGAGGGGTAGGTAAGAAAGGGAAAGCCGGTCTTGTCAGGATTGTAAAATCAACCTCAGAGGCACTTCAGGCCAAACACGATCTGTTTTTTGCCGAACATAGTTTTCATAATCAGCGAATACAGTCAACAGGAGTTACTTATGAAGAGTTTATACCCTCTGATTATGAGATCTACTTTAATCTTAATGTTTGCACATCGTCACGCCGGGCCAGCTTTACCCTCACGCATCATGGAGGAGTTGACATTGAAGAATTACCTTCCGTCAAGATCATCAATAAATCATTTAATGTTTTAACCGGACTCAAAGCTTATCATATTATCGATGCCTTGTCTGATCTTAATGCTCCTTCCGAAATTATCAGTCCCCTGGTACAATTCTTACCTAAATTATGGAATCTTTACAATGATTTCGGATTTACAACCCTGGAGCTTAATCCCATTAGAATGGAAAAAGTGGGTAAAAAATATTTTCCTGTGGCCTGTGATTTTAAAGCTCAGTTCGATCAGGACAATCCGCACTGGAAACGACTTCAGCTTCCTCCGGAGATTTTTCATGCCAACCTTTCTAAATTTGAAGCAGAAATTAATCAGCTCCGCACCTATCAGGGGCAAAGTGATGTAGTGGTCATCAATCCAAAAGGAAGCATTACCTCTTTTATGTTTGGTGGAGGAGCCAACAGTGCAGCAACAGAAGTATTATCGCAAAAAGCAACAATCTCCAGTGATTTTGGTGGAAATCCACCGTATGAGAAAATGTATCAGATAGCCTCTATAGTTTTTAAATACTGGCTAAAACAATCTAATGTATTACTGATCATAGGAGGAAAAGCCAATAACACTGACATTTTTGTAACCTATAAAGGCATGTTTGATGCACTGAGGGATTATGTAAACGAAAATGGAAAACCTGATATTTATGTAGTTTCCGGACGCGGAGGACCTAACCTGATCAAAGGCTTTACTTATGCTGCCAATATCCTGGATGCACTTGAAATTCCTTATAAATTTTTTGGGTATGACAGTTCCATGATAGAAGTGATTCAATATGCTGTAGATATTGATAATTACCTGCTGGAAAAACACACACAAAAAATATCTCTTTAAAAGATTAAAATGTTAATTCATTTTCAGAAAATACAAAGAGTTTCTAATACCATAACCTCTCCCCCTGCGGGAAGCTGATGTTCTAAAAATAAAAAACCATACTGATGAAACAAGTTGACAATTCCTTTTCATACTTTGTAGGCATACAAAATTTACAAGATGTTGCTCCAAAAGATGCACGAATTTGCGTAATGAATATTTTAGGCAATGAAAGCCGGAAAGTAACCCCGGTTTCGCATGCTTTTAGTGGTGGTAATGTAGTCGCCGGTGTTCAATACGGCCGTTCCGGAATACTGGAAACCCCTATAGGTGATATTCCGGTTTATCCGCGTTTGGCACAGGTGATAAAACATCATCAGTTCGACACCGGAGTGATCTATTTGCCTCCGGGTGCTGTTTTTCATGCCGTTACCGAGCTATTACATTATAATAAATCTTTAAAAAGGATTGTGATTGTAACCGAAAAAATGAGTGTAAAAGATCAACTGGTCATTCGTGAGATCTGTCAGTCCAATCAAGTAGATGTTTTTGGGGCCAACTCGCTAGGTGTAGGGGATTCATGGAATAAGGTAAGAATCGGAGGTGCTCTGGGAGGGGACAAACCTGAAGAGTCATTGCTCAAAGGTTCTATTGCCATTCACAGTAATTCCGGGAATTTTGGAAATACCATTGCTTCCTATTTAAAAACATCCGGATTTGGTACTACCACCATCATCAGTTCAGGGAAAGATAAGATCATTCAGTTTGGAATAGCTGAATTTTTACATGCCGCCCAAAACGACAAACGTACCAAAGCTGTTGTGTTATATGTTGAACCGGGTGGCCGATATGAACAGGAGGCACTGAATATGATCAAAAACAAAAAACTGAAATTTGACAAACCTATGGTGGTTTGTGTAACCGGCAGATGGAAATCTCAACTCACCCGTGCGGTGGGCCATGCAGGTGCGCTGGCAGGAGATGGTGATGGAGCCGAATCAAAAGAGAAGTGGTTTGATAATTACCTTGAAATGAATGCTTTTGATCCGGAGAAACCCGATAAAGTTGGTAAAAAAGGAATTCGTGTCAAATCCATTCAACATATTCCCATAGCGGTAAAAGCGGTTTTTGATAAACTTAAGTGGAATAATGATTTTAAGCCTATTGGCGATCTGAGTCTGAAACCCTGGATGGGAAAAGACTTTGAATATAAATTGCCCATTACATTAAGGCTCCCTGTTGTGGAAGCCATGGATCCCTATAATCATGAGATCAAAAAGTTCAACAAAGAATTGGGTGGTTCCTATTTACGAAGGAAAATGCGCAATGCTTCAGGAGCTTCTCGTATCGATCCCAAAACACAAATTGCCGAACTCTACAATTCTCCTGTAGTTGATCTGGTAGAATATCCTTTTGAAAGCAATATTATTTTTACATTGATTAAAGAACATCCACATCAAGAAGACCTTCCTTTTGTCAATGCTTGTCTTAATTATTTAAGCAGATCTGAAGACATTTATTACGAAGCCATACTGGTTGCAGAACAAAATAATGCAACTCCCAACCAGGCACTGATGACCGCAGTAAGTATGATGGGAAATAACAGTCAGTTTGTATTGGGAAAGAAATATATAAGAGGCTTGTTAACACTGCTTACCGAAATGGAGGTAAAAGATAAGTTTACCCCTTTTGATCTGGAAAAAGCATCTAAAATTGCAAAAAAACTATTCCCTACAGGGAAGCTAAATCAGGATGATTTTGCAAAAATGATGATTAGTGAACTGAATGAGAAGATCAGTAAAAGTAATATCATTCAATTCGTACTGCACTTTATAAAAAATAATAAATTAGAAAACTGTAATCTATTCCTTATAGCAGCTATTTATACAGATATTGCCTTTCAGGCTTTATTACTAAAAAAAATCAGCCGGAACACTGTGGAAAACTTGATCACTTTTACAGGGATTGAAGCCAGAATTTCTGTATTAGCAGGAATTAATCCGTTGAAAAATACACTCCTTAAAAAAATAAGAAAAAGAGAACCTGTAAAAATTCTTCAAACACCGTTTACTGAGGTCGCTTTTCAAAGTGTTTTTGACAGACCCCCAAGAGACACTGAACTTCAGGAGTTTCAGGCTTTACTGGCCCTAACCCTGACCAATGGAGTTGGGACCATCAGTGCGAAGGGAGCAAAAGAAAGTGTTAGCGCCCGAAATAATATATCTACCGCCTTTGCCGGTTTTATGTCAAATACCGGACTGGCACACGGTGGCGCCGGTTTTGAAGCAGTAGATTTCTTAATCGATGCTTTCCATAAAATGAAAATATCCGATCCCGGGAAAATTCCTGATGCCTTCAGGATCAAATCCCTTAGCGATGATGTGGCGATTCAATACCTGGAATACAAACAAAAAGCCAAAGCTGAAGGAAAAACCAGCTACAACAGAATTCCTTGTATCAACCATCCTGTTTTTAAAGGGAATCCTATAAATACAGATCCGCGAGAAGATTATATCTATCATCATTTTAAACAGCTTAAGATCGATAATGTATTTTGGGAGTTTTATCATGAACTGGTCAATTCTCTTTTTAAAGTGGGAGTTTCCTCCAACGTATATTGTGTAAATATTGATGCTGTGATTGCTGTAATATCCCTTAAATTGATGTGGCCGGATTATAAAAAGGATCGTATCAGAAAAGCAGATATGCAAAAAATCGGATTTATTATTTTCTTATTAGGAAGAATGACAGGCGTTTCTGCTGAAATTTCGGATCATCTCGACCGAGGCCAGGATATGGACTGCCGTACACCGGTAAGTGAAACAGTTTATGTAGTGTAAAATAGGACTCTTTTGTATGGGTTAAACACTTTTAGTTTTAAGCTCTACGCTTTAGACAATAAGCAATTAAAAGATTAAAAGTTAAAATGACTTAAAAATTAGTACATCAGCTTGAACATCCCTGATTAGTGTAAACCTTATTTAAGAATGGTCACCCCTATAATGTGAAACTTTTAAGCCCTTATTATATTTTCTTTTTCAAGTTATTTTTGTGTATCTATTCCACAAGCCTCGTAGAGGCTAACTATTTATAAAACACTATAACACAAAAATATTAACAGCTCTGTAGGAGCGTACTATCCTTTTCAATCCTTAACGATATTTTTTTTTAATATTACATTGGGATAAACAGACCGCTCCTACGGAGCTATATCCGTTTATCTTGTTTTGTCACTAGAACATCCCTGATTAGTGTTGACCGGTTTTTATTAATTTTTCATTATCAAAATAGTTAAAACATAATTAACATCTTGTCTATTATTAAACCACTTTTTCTCAAAACATTCAGGAGTTAACTTCCAAATATTATCATGTGGTCTTTTAGTATTATAATGTTTAACAGCTTTTTTAACCTGCCTTTTAGTTGTCCAAAACTCTTGGGATTCCAATAATCCAGATATTCTTCCTTTATCGTTATCGTTTAGAGGTGAGATAACCACCCCGGCTACGCCACCCCTCCTTCAACGTTTCACTAAGGAGGGGAGTTTTAAATTCTCCTCCTTTTGAAGAAGGAGCCTGCCTTTGTCGGTAGGTAGGCTTGCCTTGCCGGACGAGGCAGGTCCCGAAGGGAAGGTGGTTAGTTTTTCATATTTTTTCGACTTTCGACTCCTGCCTAACGGCGGGTTCTACTTTTTACTCATTCTCTGATCCCTCTTCGCTTTTCCTTCTGAATCTTTTCCTTTCAATAGCAAACTAAATCATTTTTATTTATCTTCGCTATATGATTAAAGTTGTAATTCTCGGTGCAGGAAATGTTGCCATACATCTGGCGAAAGCCTTTCAAAATGCTTCAGGGGTTAAAATAGTGCAACGTTATAATCAGAGTGAAAGAAATAATTCTGAATTTGACCCATTAATTCCTTTTACAAAAGACCTCAAAAAACTGGATGTAGCCGATGTTTATATCCTCTCTATTACAGATGACGCAGTAGCTGATTTTTCTAAAAAACTTAAGTTTAAAAACGGAGTTGTAGCCCATACTTCAGGAAGTCTCTCGATAGATGCACTGCAATGTAAAGCCCGGAAAGGAGTCTTTTATCCTTTGCAGACGTTCACCAAAGAAAAAAAGATCGATTTTAAAAATATTCCAATCTGTCTGGAAACTAAAAATAATGATGATCTGCTCCTTCTTAAAGATCTTGCCGGATCGATTAGTGATAAAGTCTATGAACTCAATTCACAACAAAGAGAAAAATTACATATAGCCGCAGTTTTTGCCAACAATTTTTCAAATCATATGTTTAAGATCGCTTATGATCTCTGCGAAAGCAATCAGATTAATTTTGATATTCTCAAACCGCTCATCCTGGAAACAGCAAAAAAAATTGAAAATATTTCACCCGAAATGGCACAAACCGGGCCTGCAAAAAGAAAGGACAAAAAAACAATTCAAAAACATTTATCGCAATTGGAAGGTATTCAAAAGGAAATTTATATTTTAGTAACCAAATCTATAACCGAAACTTATTCTCATGGAAAAGAGCTATAAAGAGATCATGCATCAGATTACTACTTTTATTTTTGATGTGGACGGCGTACTTACCGATGGAACTGTCACCATTTTTCCAAACGGTGAACTGATCAGATCTATGAATACCAAAGACGGGTTTGCTCTTAAGACTGCTGTAGACAAAGGATATCATGTTTGTATCATTTCGGGAGGTACTAATGAAGCGGTCAAAATGAGGTTAGAAGGACTGGGAATATCTGATATTTATCTGGGAGCTCATAACAAAACCGATCAGATGAAAGAGTTTTTAGATCAAAACAGTATCGATGCTGAAAATGTGTTGTATATGGGCGATGATATACCTGACCTGCCTGTAATGCAAAATGTTGGTTTACCTGCCTGTCCGAATGATGCAGTTCAGGAGGTACAGAATATTTCAAAATATATTTCACAAAAAAAAGGTGGAAAAGGTTGTGTGAGAGATGTGATAGAACAGGTATTAAAAGTTCAGGATAAATGGCATACTAATTTTGATGCCAAATATTTTTAAAATGCATTTTAATTTTTCATTCATAAAAAAAATAATCTCTTTCTTCGATAAGCTGAAAATCCCCGGAATGGAAGGGATGACCATATACGATTTCCTGAAGTTATATTTTAACGGAATTATCAAAGGTATGCTGACTGCAAGAGCCGGTAGTATTGCCTTTAGTTTCTTTATTGCTCTTTTTCCGTTTGCTCTTTTCCTGTTGACCCTTATCCCCTATGTTCCCATAGATGGTTTTCAGGAGGATCTTTTGGATTTTATCTATAAATCTATGCCCTCCAAAGTAGTATCTGATGCTGTAAATGAAGTGCTTAAAGATATATCCCTTAATAAATACGGGGAGTTACTTTCTTTTGGTTTTATTCTTTCGATGTTTTTGATGACCAATGGAGTAAATGCCATTTTGAGCGGATTTGAATATACTTTTCACCAAATTGAGACACGGACTGTGATCAGACAGTATTTTGTGGCTTTTTTCATTACGTTACTCCTGACCTTTTTATTGCTGGTTACCGTAAGTACCATTATATTTCTTGAATTTCTGATAAAAAGTATGGAACAACAGGGAATGGTGGGTAATACAGCCTTCTGGATCAATGCAGCACAGGTTGTTGTATTTATTTTTATGGTCTTTACAGGGACTTCCCTGCTCTATTACTTTGGTACCAAAGAAGGAAAAAATCTGTCCTTTTTTTCCCCCGGAACCATTTTAACAACGGTTTTGGTAATTATCAACTCAAAACTTTTCAGCATTTATATTGAAAGATTTGCCCAGTATAACAAATTATACGGATCGATTGGAACCGTTCTGGCCGTTATGATCTTTATATGGATTAATTCAATTATTTTACTGCTTGGTTTTGAATTAAATACGAGTATCACTAAATTGCATAACCAAAACGAATTAAATAAAAAACAATTAGAATCAAATTAAAAACAAATCATTATGAAAAATTTATTTATCATCGGATTATTTCTTTTTATTTCTAACGCCTATGCACAATCGGTTACCGGCAAATGGTATACTGTAGATGATGGTAACAAGAAAAAATCTATTGTTGAAGTATACAAACAAGGAGACAAAATCTATGCCAAGATCCTTGAACTGGTCAGACCGGAAGACAAAGGAAAACTTTGTGATAAATGTGAAGGAAAAGAACACAACAAACCTATTGAAGGCATGGTCATTCTCGATGGACTAACTAAAGATGGTGATGAATGGAATGGAGGAAAGATCCTCGATCCAAAATCAGGAAATATCTACAAATGTTATATCGAACTGGAAGAGGCTGACAAATTAAAAGTAAGAGGTTATATGGGATTCTCTTTGCTGGGAAGAACAGAATACTGGTACAGAGTTAAATAAAAATAAATAGATGAGAAAATTTGCATTACTACTACTGGTATCAGTATTAGGCTTTACTTCCTGTAAAAAAGAAGAACCAAAAGTTACGGAATTAAAATTGGGTGATTTCACCTTATCCAGCGAACATTTTACCGCCGGAGAATCGGTAGATATAAAATATAACGGAGCAGATAAGAAGGTGGAAGCTTTATATTATTACATGGTAAATTATATGATCTATCCGGTTGATATCAATTTATCTAAGGATCAAACAGCTTCTTTAAAATTACCGGATTCTGCCCAGGCTATTGCGTTTAATTTCATCATTGATGGAAAGGCAGAAAACAATGCTAAAAAGGGATATCTTTTCCCGCTGTACAATAAAGATGGAAAAATCATTCCGGGAAGTAAAGCTGCACTAGCCTATTACACATTAAATTATGGAGAAAGAAATGGAATTGCTGTAAATAAGGAACTTTTGATAAAAGAGATTGAAGATGACCTGAAACAGCATCCTGAACTAAAAGATACATGGAATAAAGCATACCTATCTTCTTTATATCGGGCTGATAAAAATAAAGGAAAGAAGTTAATTAAAGAATCTTTAAATAATCTCTTAGATAAAGATCCATTAACTGAAGAAGATTATTCAACAATAATCAGTTATTATAACCTTTTAAGAGATGCAAGATCTTCCGACTCCATTAAAAAAATTGCTATAGCAAAATTTCCTGATGGAAGTATAGCAAAGTCTAATTATTACACCTTGTTTTCAAGGGAAAAGGATCTGAAAAAAAAAGAAAAGATCTTTTCTGAATTCCTTAAAAAGTATAAAGATCCCGGCGTTGCAGAAAATTATATGGCACGTACACTGGCGATGGAATACTTCAAAAAAGGAGATCCGGATAGTTTTGATAAATATGCTAATACGATAAAAGACAAAGAATTTAGAGCCAGTTTGTATAACAGTGCCGCCTGGCCTTTGGCAGAAAAAGGAAAAGATCTGGATTTTGCAGCAAAGATCTCAAAATCTTCATTGGATCTCTTAAAATCAGAAGAAAATGAAATGACCAGTAAACCTGATTTTTATTCCGTAAATCAATACAAAAAAAACTTATCTCAATCTTACAATATGTATGCGGATACTTATGCTTTTATTTTATTTAAGCAAGGAAAAATTGAAGAAGCTTTGACCTATCAGGAACAAGCTGTTGGAGATGGAAAAAGTAATGATGTGAACGAAAGATATATTGAATTTCTGGTAGCCAACAAAAAATACAAAAAAGCAAAGGAAAAAGCTGAAGAGTTTATCAGAAACGGGGTGGCCACTCAAAAAACCAAGGATCTGTACAAAACCGCCTTTTTAAAGGTAAATCCGAATGAAAAAGAATATAAAACCCAAATAGCTGCTTTGGAGAAGGTTTCCCATGAAAAACAAATGGAAGAGATAAAAAATAAAATGATCGATGAAAGATCATTTGACTTTACTCTAAAAGATCTCGAAGGAAAAAATGTTTCTCTGGCCTCCTTAAAAGGAAAGATCGTAATTCTCGATTTCTGGGCAACCTGGTGTGGTCCGTGTAAAGCTTCATTCCCCGGAATGCAAAAAGTGATAACCAAATATAAGAATGATCCAAACATAGCAATCCTTTTTGTTGATACTTTTGAAAGAGGAAAGGACAGAATCAAGAAAGTTTCCGACTTTATCTCCAAAAATAAATACACCTTTCATGTAGTCTTCGACAACCAGATTAAAGATTCTAATGATTTTGAAGTGGCTCCAAAATACGGAATTACCGGAATTCCAACAAAGATCATTATTGGTCCTGACGGAAATGTGAAATTCAGAGCTGTAGGTTATAGCGGTAATGTTGACAAACTGGTAAGTGAAATGGATATGATGATCGAATTATTGAAATCCTGAAA
This sequence comes from Flavobacteriaceae bacterium, assembly GCA_024762795.1. GTDB lineage: Bacteria > Bacteroidota > Bacteroidia > Flavobacteriales > Flavobacteriaceae > Namhaeicola. Next base: position 15,529 of record JANTGS010000008.1, read on the forward strand.
ATTTTCAATTGAACGGCCTGTAATATTTGTACATAATCAGGTTATCAATATTACACAATTAAAAGAGTTAATACTTTGTAATACATTGTATTAACTCTTTTCTTTTTAGGTTTAAAAAACTGATAAATATCACTGATTTGCGTGCTGTATTTTGTAACTTTGTTAGAACATATTTAAAATAATTTAAATCTTACATAATGAAATATAGAATAGACCATGACACACTTGGTGATGTTAAAGTTCCCGCTGATAAATACTGGGGAGCTCAATCAGAAAGATCACGAAACAATTTTAAAATTGGTCCTGCTGCTTCAATGCCAAAAGAGATCATTCAGGCTTTTGGATATCTTAAAAAAGCTGCTGCACATACCAATTACGAACTCGGTGTTTTAGATGAAAAGAAAAAAGATCTGATCTCAAAGGTTTGTGATGAGATTATTGAAGGTAAACTGGATGATCATTTCCCACTGGTAATCTGGCAAACAGGTAGTGGTACTCAAAGTAATATGAATGCCAATGAAGTGATTGCCAATCGTGGACATGAACTTGCAGGTAATGTTGTGGGGGAAGGTGAAAAAACCCTGCAACCCAATGATGATGTGAACAAATCACAATCTTCAAATGACACTTTCCCAACAGGCATGCATATTGCAGCCTATAAAATGGTAGCTAAAAAAACCATTCCGGGAGTTGAACAGTTAAGAGATACTTTAAAAAAGAAATCAGAAGAATTTAAAGATGTAGTAAAAATAGGACGGACACACCTAATGGATGCTACTCCCCTTACTTTAGGACAGGAATTCAGTGGATATGCCTCTCAGCTCGACCATGGATTAAAGGCTTTAAAAAATACCCTTGATCATCTTTCTGAACTCGCTTTAGGAGGAACTGCGGTAGGTACCGGACTCAATACTCCTAAAGGTTATGATGTACTGGTAGCTAAGAAGATCTCAGAATTTACAGGATTACCTTTTAAAACTGCCGAGAATAAATTTGAAGCCCTGGCTGCTCATGACGCTATCGTTGAAACTCACGGGGCTCTCAAACAACTGGCTGTTTCTTTAAACAAAATAGCCAATGATATTCGTTTACTGGCTTCGGGTCCGAGAAGTGGTATCGGAGAGATCATCATTCCTGCCAATGAGCCGGGATCTTCTATCATGCCGGGTAAAGTAAACCCAACCCAGTCAGAAGCACTGACCATGGTTTGTGCTCAAGTAATGGGGAATGATGTAACCATCAGCATCGGAGGTACTCAGGGACATTATGAACTCAATGTATTTAAACCTGTAATGGCTTATAACTTCCTTCAAAGTGCTGAATTACTGGGAGATGCCTGTGTTTCTTTCGACGTAAATTGTGCACGCGGAATTGAGCCTAATAAAGACAGAATTAAAGAGCTGGTTAACAATTCTTTAATGCTGGTTACTGCACTAAATACAAAGATTGGTTATTATAAAGCTGCCGAAATTGCTAATACAGCCCATAAGAATGGGACTACATTAAGAGAAGAAGCCGTTAGATTAGGGTATGTTACCCCGGAAGAATTTGATGCCTGGGTAAAACCTGAAGATATGGTTGGAAGTCTTAAATAAATTTATTATATTATAGAGGTAAATATTAAGTACTGCATCAGTTGATGCAGTACTTAGTATTGTGCCTTAATTTTGCTTCTATGTGCAACAATTTTAATAAGAAATTTCTGGATGAAGCTTCAAAAACCTTAAGCGATCCGAACCGGGATATTCCTCAGGAAGATACCCACAAACAGTTTATGAAAGAAGCTGTTGATCTGGCAATCAAAGGAATGGAAAAGAATGAAGGCGGACCTTTTGGCTGTATAATTGTAAAAGACGGGAAAATAGTTGGCCGTGGAAACAATAAGGTAACTTCTACCAATGATCCCACTGCACATGCAGAGATCACAGCTATCCGTGATGCCTGTAAAAACCTAAATTCCTTTCAGCTCGATGGATGTATCGTGTACACTTCCTGTGAACCCTGCCCCATGTGTCTGGGGGCTATTTACTGGGCCCGCCCCGAAAAGGTATTCTTCGGTAGCAATAAAAAAGATGCAGCTGATGTGGGTTTTGATGATGATTTTATCTATAAAGAAATAGATCTGGATTATGATAAAAGGAGTATTCCTTTTGAACAGATCAACCGGGAAGAGGCGATAAAAGCTTTTCAAATATGGAATGAAAAAGAAGACAGAACTGATTATTAGAACTTAAAATCTTAAATATGAACCTGACATGAATAAATTTAATCAAAATCTTTACACGAGTTGAGACCGTTGTAAAAGGCGATTAATTTTTCATGAGATAAGGTAGTACTTACTGCTTTTTTATATACTTAATATATTTTCTGATGATTACTAAATTTTAAACTTATGAAACAAATTGGTGTTTGGTTAGATCTAAAAGAAGCAAATATTGTATGTCTTGACGAAGACAAACAGGATTATAAGACCCTCTACTCCGAAATTGAGACCCGTGAAAGAATTCCGGGGGAGTCAAAGAATTTCGGAAGATTCGGAGAACAGTATCTGAATGACGAAAAGACCAAAAAACATAAGCTTGATGAGCAAATTCATAAATACCTTCTAAAAGTTTTAAAAGAGATCAAAGGCGCAGAAGAAATCCTTATTTTCGGACCTTCACAAACCAAGATCCGTCTTGAGAAAATCATGCTCAGCGACCCAAAACTGGTCGTAAAACTTAAAGAAGTTAAGAATGCTGATCAAATGACCGACAATCAAAAGAAAGCCTACGTAAGAAAATATTTCAAAGATTAGAACTCAAAACCTTTGCTAAATGATTTGATCTTGTTATAGTAAATATCGGTACCGAGGTCTTCTAAAAACAGGTCTTTTTCATGTTTGGAGAATTTCCTTTTTTTTCTTTTTTTCCTGATTGAAAATTCAAAATCGTTATAATCTTTAGCTCTCATAATCAATGTTGTTTTCTTTTTTAACGAAGAATCCATTTTGATTATTATATTTTTTAGACAAAAATTTGAGCCTTATTCGTCTTCGGTTTAATAAATGTAGATTTTTGGGACCTGTAATGAATAAAATATAGATCCGAAAATTAGATAAGATAAGGTAATATTTACCCATAAAAAAGATCAAGCTTTGTTATATAAAAAAATGCTTTTGAAGATATTTTTTCAAAAGCATTTTTATCTTGATATCAAAAATCATTTAACTCAACAATCTGAATGTTTGTTTTGCTATTTCAAGTTCTTCATTGGTGGGAACAATAAGAATTTTTACCAGTGAATTTTCTTTATTGATCTCTCTGATTTCTTTAGATCGGATACTGTTCTTTTCTTCATCCAGTTCAATACCAAAATAATCCATATCGGCACATACCAATCTTCTGATCACATCCGAATTTTCTCCTATTCCTGCCGTAAAAACAATCGCATCAAGTCCGTTCATTGCTGTCACATAAGCTCCAATAAATTTCTTGATCCTGTAGGCATTCATATCCAGAGCGATCTGACATTCTTTATTTCCTTTAGCTGCTTCCGATTCGATCTCACGTAAATCACTGTATCCGGTTAAACCGAACATTCCGCTTTCTTTTTGCAAAGTTCTGTTCACATCATCAATAGAATATCCCATCGATTTTACCAGATAAAAAATAACTGACTGATCTATATCACCACTTCTTGTTCCCATGATCAAACCATTCATAGGACCGAAGCCTAAAGAATGATCAATACTTTTACCGTCTTTTACCGCAGTAATGCTACATCCATTCCCCAAATGAATTGTAATCAGTTTGGATTTGGTTCTATTTAAATATTCATTGGCCTTTTCAGACACAAATTTATGACTTGTACCGTGAAAACCGTAAACTCTGATCTGATTCTCTTCCAGAAAATGATTAGGTATTGCGTAACGGTAAGCCACTTCAGGTATACTTTGATGGAATGCTGTATCAAAAACCGCAATTTGCTTGGCATCCGGAAAGATCATCTCAGCAACTTCTATACCTTCATAATTTGGTGGATTGTGAAGCGGGGCCAGTTCAAACAGTTCTTTGATCTTTTCTTTAACTTTATCATCGATCTCAACAGTTTTGGAAAAAGTACTTCCACCATGAACTACCCTGTGCCCTACGGCATTGATCTCATTTGAATTTTTAATCACTCCTGTATCTTCATCCAGCAAAAAAGAAGCAATCTTTTTTAAACCAACCTGATGGTCAGGTATATCTAGAATTTCTTCTAGTTCGTTACTTTCTGATTTAAATGTGATCTTTGAATCTTTAAGACCAATTCTTTCAGCCATTCCTGTACAGATCACTTTCTTTTCAGGCATCTGGATCAACTGATATTTGATCGAAGAACTCCCTGAATTAATTACTAAAATTTTCATCTAATATTATTTTCTTTTATTTTTATAAACCTTCTGCCTGAATTGCTGTGATCACAACTGTATTAAACACATCATCTTCAGTACATCCCCTGCTCAGATCGTTTACCGGTTTGTTGAGTCCCTGCAACATGGGGCCTATAGCAATTGCTCCGGTTTCTCTTTGAACAGCTTTATAAGTATTGTTACCGGTATTCAGATCAGGGAAAATAAGCACATTGGCCTGTCCTGCCACTTCTGAATCGGGTAGTTTACTTTTACCAACAGCCATATCAACCGCTGCATCATATTGAATAGGCCCTTCAACCTTAAGTTCAGGGCGGAGTTTTTTAACGATCTTTGTAGCTTCTCTTACTTTATCCACATCTTCTCCTTTTCCAGAGGCTCCTGAAGAATAGGACAACATGGCTATTTTGGGCTCAATACCAAAAGCTTTGGAAGAATCAGCCGAAGAAATTGCAATTTCAGCAAGCTGTGCAGCATTTGGATTTGGATTGATAGCACAATCGCCAAAAACAGAAACTCTGTCTTCAAGACACATAAAGAAGATTGAAGAAACCACAGATACTCCCGGTTTTGTTTTAACAAACTGTAAAGCGGGGCGTATGGTATGCTGAGTAGTATGAACAGCTCCCGAAACCATACCATCGGCATCCCCTTTATAGACCATCATGGTACCAAAATACGAAACATCCATCATCAGGTCTTTCGCCACATCTATGGTAACATTCTTATGTTTTCTAAGTTCATAAAAGGTATTAACATAATCTTCGTATTTATCAGATTCAACGGTACAAATTATATTAACCTTATCGAAATTCAGCGGAATACTGTTTTTTGCCACAACACGGCTGATCTTTTCTTTACTTCCCAGTAAAGTAATCTCAACAATATCCAAAGCGATCAGTCTTGCTGCTGCTCTTAAAATCCTTTCATCTTCTCCCTCCGGAAGTACAATATGTTTTTTATGCTTTTTAGCTCTGGAAACCAGATTATACTGGAACATTCTCGGTGTAATTCCTTTAGGTTGAAATTCAACAAAATTCTTAGAGATCTCATCGATATTCACAAATTTTTCAAAAGTGCTTATTGAAGTATAAATTCGTTGTTTATTATCGGCATAAATATGAGAACGTATAGCACCTATTTCATTGGCTGCATCAAAAGTTCCGCTTTTTACAGAGATCACAGGTACGATCTGATTCAAACCTTTGATCAGTTTTATAATAGATTTTTCAGGTTTTAAGCCTCCTGTAAGCACGATTCCTGAGATACTCGGGTAATTATCAGAAATATTGGCCTGTAAGGAGCTTAAAATGATATCAGCACGGTCTCCAGGTGTTATCACAAGACTTTTTTCTTTTAACTTCTTTACAAAATTTCTTAATTGCATTGCCCCAACAGCAAAGCTGCCGGTTTGATTGTTCAGATATTTTTTACCAAATAAAACTTTGGCATCCAGTTCATCAACAATTTCCTGTACTGACGGATTGTTCAAATTAGAAATAAAAGGAATTGAATAAACAAAAATATCTTCAGGAAGTTCTCTTTTCAAACCAAGGTTGATGGCTTCAATATCATTGATATCAGCCTTATTGATCACAATTGATAAAACTTTGACATCTTTTTCATTAAAGGAATCATAGGCCAAAAGTACATTTCCTTCTATCTCTTCCTGTAACTTGTCTTTCCCATTAGATACAATTACAACAGGAACTCCAAGATTTTTAGCAATCAGCACATTAAGATCCATCTCAATAAATACACCATCACCTGAAAAATCCGTTCCTTCGATCAGAATAAAATCAAATCTATCTTCAAGATATTTATATTTTTCAATAATCTTATCAATGATCTCATCTTCCTGACCATTTGATTTTTTATGAATAACCTCAGCCCCGGTTAAAGCATAACAATCCTCATATTCCATCTTAAGATCGAAATGTTTTAAAACGGTCTCAATATGATTATCCATTTCCTGTTTAGGATGTTCATCAATAATCGGTCGGAAATAGGCTACCTTATTAGTCTTTCCCAATAATAATCTCATCAAACCCAGAGTAATAATCGATTTACCACTTTCGGGCTCATTGGTTGCAATATATACTGCTTTACTCATTTTATTAAAATTTTTTGCAAAGATACTCCATAACTACAGAATATTATTGATATTAATCATAATAATTTGATATTATTATAATCTTAACATTTAGATAAAGGAAAGGAAGGCATTAAAATATAAAGTACTGATATACTTTTAAATAGATTAAATATATAAAATTTTAAGGACCTACTTCCGGTATGACTACAGTTTCAAAAACACCAAAAAGATAGGTATCATTAAAAATTAGTGTCTCACTACCACTTTCTAAAACAACATCATTGAGTACGATCTTATGTTTATAGGCAATAATCTCGGTTTGATCTTCATTATAAACGGCTTCATTCTTGATCAGGATCTTGCCCGAAACTCCCCTCCAGTCTTTAACAACCTTTGGCTCTGCCGGTGGAATTACAGAACAGAAATAACTACTGGTTACTTCTTTATCAAAAACTCTGTCGGTAACTGAATAAACACTATTTAAACTAACATTCACAGGGAGTACGGGATCTTCCGACTGTTTTATCTCTTTATCTGTCAGGGTTACAATCAAAGCTTCCCTGTGCCCGTTATTTCCCAAACGATACAAGGTGTAAACATCACTTTTACACACATTAACCGTTTCTTCAAATTCAAAACCGGCAATATCGGTATCTCCGTCACTACAGGAAACCGAAAAAAATAAAAGGAATATCAAAAGATAACTGTACTTCATTCTAATTTATTCTTAATGTTCTGACAAAAATACATTTTATTCAATAATAAAATTCTATAAATTTTAAATTAAGTATTTTTGAACCATGCAAAGTATCTATTTAGACAATGCAGCTTCAACCCCGGTGGATCCGGAAGTGGTCAAGGTAATGACAGAAACCATGCTGGAAACATCCGGTAATCCATCGTCAACTCATCACTTTGGCAGAAAAGCACGGGTTTTACTGGAAACTTCAAGAAAAGAAATTGCTGCGCTGCTGAATTGCAGTTCCGGCGAAATCATCTTTACCTCCGGAGGCAGTGAAGCCGATAATCTTATCCTGTTCAATGCTATTACCAATCTTGGAGTGGAAAGAATTATTTCGTCTGAGATCGAGCATCCGGCCGTGTTAAATACGATCAAAAATCTTTCAGATCAGCATAAAACAGAAGTGAAATATGTTAATTTAGACCCCATGGGTTCTATCGATTACCATCATCTGGAAGAACTTCTAAAGGCTTCAGAAAAGAAAACCCTGGTCAGCCTGATGCTGGCCAATAACGAGATCGGGAATCTTTTAGATGTTGCCAAAGTATCCGGCCTTTGCAAAGAACACAAGGCTTTATTTCATTCTGATACCGTACAATATATTACTCATTCACCTGTTGACCTGCAAAAAACACCCATCGACTTTCTGGTAGCCAGCGCACATAAATTCCATGGTCCTAAAGGAGTTGGATTCGCATTTTTTAAAAAAGGTTTTGGAATTAACCCCATGATTACCGGAGGAGATCAGGAGAAAGGAGCCCGGGCAGGAACCGAAAATATTCATAGCATTGCGGGAATGGCAAAGGCTCTAAAAACAGCCTTTAAGAATATGGAAGAAGATCAGAAGCACCTTAAAGCCCTAAAAGAATATTTTATCAACGACTTAAGAAAACATATACCGGGTATTCGATTTAACGGAGCTTCCACAGATTATAAAAGAAGTGTTCATCATATTCTCAATGTACGTTTTCCAAAAAAGATCCCGATGATGCTTTTTAATCTCGACTTAAAAGGGATTGCTGCTTCAGGAGGCAGTGCCTGCCAAAGTGGTAGCAATAAGGGTTCGCATGTATTAAACCGGATTCTTGATACTGAAGAATCTAAAAAAACCTCTGTACGATTTTCTTTTAGTAAATACAATACCAAAGAAGAGATTGATAGGGTTGTTAAAGTTCTCACAGAGATTTTTAACAGATAAATCTTTTACACTTTTACTTTTTTAAAGGCCTGCTCGATATCATTGATAATATCTTCCTGATTTTCAATTCCTACCGAAAAACGCAAAAGATGATCGCTGATGCCTATTTCAGCTCTTTCTTGAGCACTTAAAAGGGCATGTGAGGTTACCGATGGCATTAATATTGTTGATTCCACCCCGGCCAGGCTCATCGAGGGTTTGATCATTCTTAAAGCTTTCTGAAAAGCTATAGCATCGAGGTCTGAACGTAATTCAAACGACATCATTCCACCAAAACCATGCATTTGTGCTTTGGCGATCTGATGATTAGGATGATTTTTTAATCCGGGATAATATACTTTCTTAATCAAAGGATGAGCCTGTAAATATTCGGCTAAAACCTGTGCATTGGCATTGTGTTTCTCAACTCTTAATGCCAGTGTTTTGATACTCCTTTCCAGTAAATAGGCCATAAAATCACTTAGATTTCCACCAAAATTTATCCCTTTTTGAAACACCTTATCCATATACTCCTGACTTCCGGCTACGGCTCCTGCAAGAATATCGCTGTGACCGCCCAGATATTTTGTAGCACTGTGAATGGAAATATCAATTCCCAGGTCCAGAGGAGTCTGATTGATCGGTGAGGCAAAAGTATTGTCTATCATACTGATAAGTCCGTATTTTTTGGCCAATCCGGCGACGGCTTTAATATCGGTGATTGTTAAAAGAGGATTGGATGGAGTTTCAATATAGATCACCTTTGTATTTTCTTTGATCTTTGCTTCAAAATTCGCAACATCCACCCCATCCGTAAAATCATATTCAATACCGTAATCCACAAACTCTTTTACCACAAAGTTATGGGCTCCTCCATAGATCTCATTTTGAAAGACCACATGATCTCCCTTTTTTAAAAAGGCCAGTAAGGCTGTACTGATAGCAGCAATACCCGAACCAAAAGGCAGGGCAGCCTCTGCATTTTCCAGTACGGCGATCTTTTTACCGATCGCCTCCTGATTTGGCGTGTTAAAATAACGGGGATATCTTTTGGGTAAGTATCCTAAAAAAGGATAAGATGTTGCCATATAAATGGGGGATACTGCTCCGCCAAATTGTTCATCCCGGATTTCTCCATCGTGAACACATTTAGAATGAACTCCTTTTTTTTTCATGATCTTATTTTTCTAATGATTCTAGTTCGGTGTAAATCTGCTAAGATCTCTTTTCCCTTCAATCCATTCAGAAATATTAGGATCTTCAGGAGTCACTTTTGGAGCATAAATTCTAACCAGTTTACCATTTGTATCAATCAGGTATTTTTGAAAATTCCAGCCCACTTCCGAATCCATATATCCGTTCTTAGATCTTTGAGTAAGGAACTGATATACAGGATGCATTTGCTCTCCTTTTACATGTATTTTAGCCATCATTGGAAAGGTAACACCATAATTTTCTTTACAGAATTGCGCTATTTCAGCATTAGTGCCGGGCTCTTGAGATTTAAAATCATTTGCCGGAAAGCCTACTATGACAAATCCCTTATCTTTATACTTTTTGTATAGTTTTTCCAGGCCTTCATATTGAGGTGTAAATCCACATTTTGAAGCTGTATTTACTATCATGATCTTTTTCCCTTTTAAAGAAGCAAAATCGAAAGTTTTTCCATTGATGTCTTTTACTTTAAACTGATAGATTGTTTGATCATTTTGCGCAACTGCAGTTTTTAATACAAATACCGATATCATCACCAATATCAGATAGTTTAAATTTTTCATAATTATAATTGTTAAAGTTAAATTGTTTATTTGTTTGATTTAAATATTTACCTTTTGTCTAAAAAAACATTTCAATCTGCTTTTGTCCCAAGCCTTAATCTTAAATTTTTAATCTTGAATCATAAATTTATTCTATTCTTTCTTATAGTATTTTTTATACTTAAAATAAGCCAGTATACTTAAAATTACCGAGATTCCTAACCACCCCCAGATCTGAGTTGGAATCGGTGCCGATTCTCCTGAAGCATACGAATGTAATCCTGACAATAAATGATTTACTCCAAGAAAGGTCATTAAAATTACAACAAAAGAGAATACGGAGATAACATTAAATAAATATTTACCTCTTAAGCCCGGTATTATTCTCATGTGCAGCACAAAAGCATAGATCATGATACTGATCAGTGCCCAGGTTTCTTTTGGATCCCATCCCCAGTATCTTCCCCAGCTTTCATTCGCCCAGATCCCACCCAGGAAGTTTCCAATGGTAAGAAGGATTAAACCTAAAGTCAGTGACATTTCATTGATTATGGTAATTTCATCAATGGCCAGTTTTATTTTCTTTTGGTTGTTGTCATTGGTAAAAATATATAAAACCAAAGCCAGCATCCCCAGGATCATACTGATAGTAAACGGACCGTAACTCGCCACGATGATCGCCACATGAACCATCAGCCAGTAAGAATCGAGAACAGGTACCAGATTACCAATAGAAGGATCAAGCCAGTTCCAGTGTGCTACCATAAGTAACATTGAAGTTACAAAAGTAGTAGCTGCCAGAGTTAGTGCCGATTTTTTTCCGAAAATAAGTCCGAAAAGCATTGTTGCCCACGAAACATAGATCATCGATTCATAACCATTACTCCATGGAGCATGCCCTGAAATATACCATCGTATCCCAAGCCCCACGGTATGATAAATAAATAATAATAAAATGATCACTGTACTGATATTGATCAGGATCCTGTTAAGTTTACTGTCTTTAAGAATATTTAGTATGACCACAATAAACATGAGCAAACTCGCCAGCATGTATTTCCAGAATAAGCCCTTAAAAATATCATATTTATTATAAAAAAGTTCCAGCTTGATCTTTTTATGCGAAGGCATCACATCGCCCCCGTATTTATCCTGAAATTTTCTGATACCTTCAACCAGTTTATCCGCATTGGTAAAATCATTTTTCTTTACATCGTTCTGTATTTCCATACTATACATTGGAAGAATCTTTGCTACAAAAAGTGAATCGTTACCTTTTAAAGCAGAATGAGATACATCTATTTGTGAGATCCATTTATGATTCTCATCCCCCGGTACAGGGAAAAAACGGTAAATACCACCGTATAAGGCTCCATAAAGAATGTTTGCCCTACCATCAATATTTAAAACACTTTCTTCATACTTGTTTTTGATCTTCTTTTTATGAGCTTCAGCCACATCTTTTGTAAGCTTGTACTCACCATTTTCTGTAAAAAGGTCGGCAAAACGCGCATATTTCTGATCTTCAGGAATTCCAAGCAGATCTCTTACCCGGGTATTTTCCTTTTTGATGTAAATAAAAGGTACAAAAAACCAGACTCTCGGATTGGTTACCATAGAAACCAGTACCTGATCTGCATTCAAATCTTTATAAGTATCTTTTTTACTTACTTTTCTGAGCAGCTCTGAAGCAAAGGTATTTACCGGTTTCATTCTTCCACCTTCATCCTGTATTACCAGTGAACCAAAATTTTTGGCATGTTCTTTACTTACTTTCGTGGATTGCAATAAAGAATCTATATCCGCATTATTTTGATGATTATCCTGTGAAAAAGCGCTTAAACCGATTAAAAAGATCAGAATTGTTAGTCCGGCCTTCTTTTCTTTAATTTTTTTAAGCATTTTTCGTAAACTTCCAAAGCGAGTTTTCTTTTCAAAAAGTGTTAAGATCAATCCTAAAAACAGTAAACCGTAACCTATATATGAAGTCCAGGTTCCCAGTTTATCATGATTCACCGATAAAAAGGTCTGCTCAACCTCACCTCTGTCGTTATAACTCGACTGGAAAAAACGATAGCCTCTGTAATCGAGTACATGGTTCATAAAAATTCGGTAGTCAAAGGTTTTATCTTTATCGATGACCGTAACTTCACTGGCATAGGATTTCGGACTCATAGAACCGGGGTAACGATCGAGCTGGAAATCTCGTAATTTTACCGAGAAAGGCAATGTTATTTGTTTTGCTCCGTAACTGAGCCTGAAATTCAATCCGTTCAGAGAAAAACTTTCAGGTATGGACACCTGATTTGCATTTCCGGAAAGCTGAACGATTTTTTCTTCATTTCCCGAACTTATCTTTACTTCAAGCAAATCGTTAAGATGCTGATCCTTATCGGCACTTACCAGCTCCATTTTTCCTTTTTGAGGTGCATCAGGAACTACAAAACGTATATCTCCAAACTGATATAAAGAGCGCAAATGAAAATCCTGAACAGAATCTTTTGCTACCTTTCGTTGTTCCTGAGTACTCATGATCATATAAGTACCCTCAACAGGTGTTTTGATCTTTAACGTATTATTTTCTGTAATGATATTTACAGCTCCTTCAGTAGGTTTATCAAAAGCAAAAAGAAAATTATGTAAATTGATCACTTCCCCCTGAACAAGAAAATGATCATGCCGCCCTCCTCCACCGGTCTCAACGATTTTTAAATAATTTTTTCCGTTTTCATCAGGTATGAATTTTTCAAAGGCATTGGAAATATAATTTAGATATTTCACTTCAACAGGTTTTCCTTTAAAATCGGTAGAGAGCTTAAAATCATTTCCTCCCCGAAGCAGATTGAAAAATTTTCCCGCATTGGGGGTAAATCCACCATCCTGTTCCAGAATACTGCTAAAAAGATAGCTTTTATAAACGGGATTCTTTTGCTCATTTCCATCATCAATATGCAATTTTAAATAAGCTTTATCAGAAAGCATCGTATTAGTGGTCTCTCCTTCAAAAATAGGCATAATACCTTCAAAACTGATATAACGAGTAAATCCGGCTCCCAGAATGATCAATACAAAAGCCAAGTGAAAAGTAAGTACAGCGATTTTTTCTCTTCTCAACAATCTGTATTTTGAAATATTACCTATAAAATTGATCATAAAAATTACCATGATCAACTCAAACCACCAGGCATGATACACAACTGCCATAGCTGTTTGTGTACCAAAATCATTTTCAATAAAGGTGGCAATGGCCATAGAAGCAGCAAAAACAATAAATAAAATACCGGTAAGCCTGGTAGAGAATAAGAAATTGAAAATTTTCTTCATTTTTATTTTTAATAGTTAGAGGTGCGAAGTTAATCAAAATTAACAAATCTATTCTCTAAACCGGTTGTTATAAACTATACTATTTATCTTTTAATAAGATATTCTTATAGATGGTTTTATTCTCTAAAAATGAGTACAGACTGATCCAATATTATTCATAATGATACCTTTAAAAAAATCTTTGATTTATTTAGATCTTTACCCGTATTCCATAAAAATTATCGTTTTACAATAAATATTTATTCTTTTAAGATAATTTTAACATAGTTGCATATACAACTAATTAGAATATAATACTTATATTTGCCGCGATTTACAGTTTAAGGATGGAAAAAATTACTTTTGAAAAAACAGTTCTGCCCCAGATCGGAATTACTGCAAAACTAGCCGGTTTTTATATTACCGATCATTTTCATGAGAAAAATATCGATCTGTCAAAGGAACAATGGTTGATCCTGTTAAAGCTAAATGAAAAGGACGGTCAGGTTCAAAATGATCTTGCTCTTATGACCAACCGCTCAAAAACATCGCTTACAAGACTGATCAACACTATTGAAAAAAAAGGTTTTGTTCATCGTATTCATTCTAAAGAAGATAAAAGAATCAATCATATTTTTTTAACAGAAAAAGGAAAAGAGGTTTTTGCAAGATCCTTACCTGTTCTACAAAACCTGATCAATAATTTACAGGAAGGTATTGATCCCGAAGATCTAAACAATACAATTAAAGTTCTTAATAAAATACAGAAAAACATTACTAAACACCATCTTAATATTAATTAAATGAGAAAAATTGTCAGTATAGGTATTGGAATATTGATCCTCGCTTTGGCTTTCTTTGCCTACAAAGCTATGGTCAACAGCAACAAGAAAAAAAACAGAAAAGCTCCAAAAATAGTAAAAACAGTTTTTGTGGAAGAGGTTAAAAACCATAAGATTCCTGTGGTTATTTCTGCTAATGGAAATCTTGTTGCTAAAAACAAGATCGATCTTTACAGTGAGGTACAAGGGGTACTTAAACCGGTTGCCAAAGATTTTAAACCCGGTAATACTTACAGAAAAGGAGAAGTTATTTTAAAGATCAACAGTGAGGAATATTATGCCAACCTGCAGGCGCAAAAAAGTAATCTTTTTAACACCATTACTTCTATTATGCCTGATATCCGCCTGGATTATCCCGATGAGTATAAAAAATGGCAAAATTATTTAGAAGGTTTCGATTTTAGCAAGTCCACTCCTCCCCTTCCTGAGACCCATTCCGAAAAGGAAAAGTTTTTTATCTCCGGAAGAAAGATCTATACAACCTATTACAACGTAAAAAATATGGAGGTACGTTTAAGTAAATATACCATCAGAGCCCCATTTACAGGTATTTTAACCGAAGCCATGGTAACCCAGGGTACTTTGGTAAGGCCCGGACAAAAATTAGGAGAGTTTATAGATCCCAGTGTATATGAAATGGAAGTGGCTGTAAATGCTAACTATAAAGACTTTTTACAAAAAGGAAAACTGGTTAAATTACATAATCTTGAAAAGACACAAAGCTGGACCGGCAAGGTAGTCAGGGTCAATGGTAAGGTTGATCAGGCTTCACAAACCGTTAAAGTTTATATTCAGGTAAAAGGCCGCGAATTGAGTGAAGGTATGTATTTGGAAGCCGATCTGGTAGCAAAATCTGAAAAAGATGCCTTTGAGATTCCCAGAAAAGTGCTGGTAAATAACAACAGTGTCTATATTGTAAATGATACGGTATTAAAACTTACCCAGGTAAAACCGGTTTATTTTAAAGATCAGTCGGTAATTATTAAAGGATTGCCCGACGGAAGTAAGACTTTAAAGCAAATGGTGCCCGGAGCTTATGACGGGATGAGTGTTAAAATCTACAACAACAATGATACTGAAAACAAATAAATTTTAAGAATGAAAAAGTTAATTAGTTATTTTATAAAGTATCCGGTAGCCACCAACATCTTTATTCTTACCTTTTTTATTTTTGGTACCCTTGGAATCTTATCGATGAAGTCTTCCTTCTTTCCGCTAACAGATTCTCATAATATCTCAATATCCGTTTTCTATCCCGGGGCTTCCCCACAGGAAATGGAAGAAGGAATTGTACTTAAGATAGAAGATAATCTAAAAGGAATTGTGGGTATAGACCGGGTTACTTCGGTGTCACGTGAAAATTCAGCAAGTATCAATGTAGAGGTTGAAACCGATAAAAACATTGATGTTGTGCTTTCCGATGTGAAAAATGCCGTTGACCGTGTACCTTCCTTTCCCTCCGGAATGGAACCCCCGGTAATTGCCAAGATTGAAATGATCCTGCCCACCATCAACTTTTCAATCAACGGAGATAATATGTCTTTGGCCACTTTAAAACAATATGCCAGAGATATTGAAAATGACCTTTTGGCCATGGATGGTATTTCTCAGGTAAAACTTTCCGGATTTCCCGCTCAGGAGATCGAAATATCCGTTAGGGAAATTGATTTAAGGGCCTATGATCTTTCTTTTGCAGAGGTTGCCAATTCAGTAAGACAAAGCAATTTACTGATTACAGGAGGTAAAATTAAAACCGATGCCGAAGATTTTCTGATCAGAGCCAGAAATAAGAATTATTACGGGGATGAACTGACCAATATTATTGTACGTGCCGATAAGACCGGTAATATCATTCGTTTATCCGATATTGCCGATGTAAGAGATACCTGGGATGAAAACCCTGACAGAAGTTTCTTTAACGGTGAAATGTCGATCAATATGCAGATCAGTAATACCAACAGTGAAGATCTGTTAGAATCGGCCGAAAAAGTAAAGGCTTATATCAAAACCTTTAATGATCAACACAACAATGTTCATTTAAATATTGCCGATGACCGTTCAATTACCCTGAACCAACGTACCCAATTGTTACTCAAAAACGGTATTATGGGAGTTCTTCTGGTTTTATTTTTCCTGTCATTGTTTTTAAATGTCAGAATGGCTTTTTGGGTGGCTTTAGGACTTCCTATATCCTTTTTTGGCATGTTTATGATCCTGCCTATGATGGGCATTACTATTAATGTACTTTCACTTTTTGGCATGATCATCGTGATTGGTATTCTGGTAGATGATGGTATTGTGATTGGTGAAAATATCTTTCAGCATTATGAACGGGGTAAATCACCGGTAAGAGCTGCTATTGACGGTACTTTGGAGGTGATTCCCCCTGTAATTTCAGCCATCATTACTACTTTACTGGCTTTTTCAACCTTTTATTTTCTGGAAGGAAGAATGGGAGAGTTTTTTAGTGATGTTTCCACTGTTGTAATGCTTACGCTTACTATCTCACTTATTGAAGCTTTACTTATTTTGCCTGCTCACATTGCACATTCCAAAGCATTAAGAAGAAAAGATGCCAAAAGGAAAGGAATTTTCCTGTTTTTTTATAATGTCAATCAAAAAGCCGACCAACTCTTAAAATTTGTAAGGAATAAGTTGTTTGAACCCTATATGAGGTATTTTATACACCATAAATTTTTAGGTTTTGCTATTCCCATTGCCCTGTTAATTTTTTCGATAGGTGCCTTAAAAGGAGGTTTGGTAAGAACATCATTCTTCCCAAATATGGCAAGTGATAAAGTTTCCATCAGCCTTACTATGCCACAAGGAACCAGTGAAAGAATTACCGATTCGATCATATCAAAAATAGAAACTGCTGCATGGCTTGTAAATGAGGATTTTACTAAAAAACAACACGATGATCAACAGGTAATCCAGAATATCATTAAAAATATTGGTCCGGGTACTAATAAAGCCAGCCTGACCATCAACCTGTTACCGGGAGAATTTCGTGATTTCCCTGCCAGCGATATTACCAATGCTATCAGTGATAAAGCCGGTAAATTCTATGGCGTGGAAAGTTTAACCTACGGCTCAGGAAGAAACTTTGGTGGAAGTCCGGTGGCCGTTGCACTGCTGGGAAATAATATCAGCGAGTTAAAAGCGGCCAAAGTAGAATTGAAATCTATTCTTGAGAGCAATCCTACCTTAAAAGATATCTCTGATAATGATCCTGCCGGAATCAAAGAAGTACGTATAAAATTAAAAGATAAAGCTCAAATTTTAGGACTTACCCTGCAATCGGTTATGAATCAGGTTCGGTATGGTTTCTTTGGTTTTCAGGCACAAAGATTCCAACGGGGTAGAGATGAAATAAAAGTTTGGGTTCGCTATAAAAAAGAAGACCGCTCCTCCATTAAAAATCTCGATGATATGTGGATTTCCACTCCAACGGGGAGCAAGGTTCCTTTTAGTGAAATTGCCACTTACGAAATTGCCCGCGGAGAAGTTGCTATCAATCATCTAAACGGTCAAAGAGAGATTCAGGTAACTGCCGATTTGAAGAATGCTGAAGACAGTGCTACAGATGCAATGAATGAGATCAAAGATCATATCATGCCCGGGATAATGTCAAAATATCCTACAGTTTCTGCCAGCTATGAAGGTCAGAACCGTGAGGCGGAGAAAACAAAAAAATCCGTAAATAAAGTAGGACTTATCATTATCTTACTCATTTATATTACCATTTCATTTACATTCAGATCCTATAGTCAGGCCTTATTATTGATCCTGCTGGTACCATTTAGTCTTATTGGAATTGTATGGGGACATTATTTCCATAATTTCAGTATCAATATTCTATCCTGGCTGGGTATTATTGCCCTGGTTGGAATCATGGTGAACGATGGCCTGGTGCTTATAGGTAAGTTTAACAGCAATTTGAAAGAAGGAATGAAATTTGATGAGGCGCTGATCGATGCGGGAGTTTCCCGATTCAGAGCGATCTTTTTAACCTCTATAACCACCGTTGCCGGTTTAATGCCTTTGCTGCTGGAAAAAAGCCGTCAGGCGCAGTTCTTAAAACCTATGGCGATTTCTATCTCCTACGGAATTATAATCTCTACATTTTTAACCCTGCTCATGCTACCTCTGTTATTATCATTAAGTAATACTATTACGGTATTCTTTAAATGGTTAAGAACAGGGGTAAAACCTACCAAAGAAGAAGTAACCAGAGCGATTAAAGAAATGAAATCGGAACAAGAAGAATTACTGGCTGAAGAAGAAGAAAAAAACGAAAATTATAAAAATGAAAAATAAAGTATTCACCACATCAATGTTGATCTTATGGTCGTTGGTAAGTTTGGCTCAGGAGAATCTTTCCAAGAATGAAGCCGTGAACATTGCTTTAGAACATAATTACAATATCAAGGTTGTAAATAACAATGTAAAGATGGCAGAGAACAATGCCAGTATTTATAACAGCGGCTATTTACCTACACTTTCCGCCAATGGAGGAGCAAATTACAGTGACAAGGACAATGAAAATGAATTTCAGGATGGCCGGGTGATCAATCAAAGTACCACCAGCAATACTTTAAATGCCTCTACCGGTTTAAATTATTTGCTTTTTGACGGTCTTGGCAGAAGGTATAATTACAAAAAATTAAAAGAACTTTATAATTTAAGTGAAATTCAGGCCCAACAGGTAATTGAAAATACTGTTTTACAATTGCTTACTGCTTATTATGAGGTAGCACGACTTACACAAAATCAAGTCAATCAAAAGACTTCTCTTTCTATTTCAAAGGATCGTCTGCAACGGGAAAAATATAAATACCAATACGGTCAAAGCACGCAGCTTGATATGTTAAATTCAGAAGTTGATGTGAATAATGACAGCATTAATCTTCTGAATATCAACAGGGAAGTTGCCAATTCAAAACGCAACCTAAACCTAATCCTTGGCCGGGAAATACAAAAAGATTTTAAAGTGGATACCAGCGTTACTTATGCTATTGACCTAACTTTACCAAATGTACTGGCTTCTGCTAAGAAAAGAAACAAGATCCTTCAACAGGCCGAGAAGAATATTGAACTGAGTAATTTTGATCTGAAGATCAACAGATCCGGGTGGTACCCTACTATCGGGGTTAACGGTGGGT
Organism: Flavobacteriaceae bacterium; assembly: GCA_024762795.1. Classification (GTDB taxonomy): domain Bacteria; phylum Bacteroidota; class Bacteroidia; order Flavobacteriales; family Flavobacteriaceae; genus Namhaeicola. The sequence goes on from JANTGS010000008.1 coordinate 35,003, forward strand.
ATAGCTGGAATACTTTAAATACAGAATCTGATGTTGCCAATCCATTCGGTCTGGCTACCAATACTTCAAAAGGCTTTCAAACCGGTTTGACTTTATCCTGGAATATCTTTGATGGGGGAAAAACAAAAACAAGAGTTCAAAATGCAAAGATCGCTTTAGATAATAATCAGATCGTTAAAGAACAAGTAGAACAGGAACTGGAAAGAAATGTTTCCAATGCCTGGGAAACCTATCAGAACGCACTTTTTGTACTTCAGGCAGAAAAAAAGAATATGGAAACCAACAAAAGAAATTTTGAGAGAAGCTCGGAACAATTTAAGCTGGGACAGATCATCTCAGTTGAATTTCGTGTGGCTCAAATCAATTATCTGAATTCGGTAACCAATTTTAACAAAGCAAAATATCTGGCTAAGATTGCCGAATTGAACCTACTACAATTATCTGGCCAATTACTGGGAGCAACTTATTAATACTGATAAATGCGGATGTGTAAAATTTCGTATAAAAGTTTTTATTCTATTCAAATTTATTTCAGATTTTAGTTTATATTTTTGTCATTTGAAATATAGCACTTATGTATTTAAAAACAGATGGAATAGATCATATTAACCTGATGGTAATAGATCTTGAGGAGACTACATTATTCTGGAATAAATTACTCGGATTTAAGATTCTGGAAGAAATGCCCTATGAAAAGGGAAGAATCATCGGTAACAAATCAGCAATGCTGGCTATTTATGAAATTCCAAAAATGGAAAAAGTACAAAAAAGTGGCTTTGCTCATATTTCATTTCACATTAATAATTTTAATGATATTGAGAGAATCCTGGAAAAGATGGATCTTAAAATGAAATACAATAAGGTTTTTAACTGGAAAAAATCAAGATCAGTTTATATTGAAGATCCAAACGGATATGAAATAGAGCTGGCTGAAAAATGGGGTGGCGGCTTGGTTTAATTGTTTTATAAAGCGGTTCCAAACGAAATCACCCAACCAAAATTATCATCTGTTCCCCAACCAAAATCAACCCCTACTCGTAAATTATCCACCTTTTTTAAAGTGTATCTTATACCTGTACCGTAATTATACAGCAGTTTGGAAGTATTAAAATCGTTAAATTTATTGTAGGCTTCTCCCAGCCCGGTAAAAGCAACAAGCGACCAACTTTTATATACATCAACACGCCATTGCATCTCGGCTGTGGTCACCTGATTTCCCTGATAACGCATAGCCGGAATACCTCGTAACCCAATAAAAGGTTTTATATAGAACGGAGCTTTATCTCCTGTATACTGATGATCAAAATGCAGTATTGAATATACCCTGCTTCCCAGCTTGTAATAGGCATAAGCAAAAATATCTCCCTGATTATAATCACGGCTGGCCCCCAGCCAGCTCGCAACAGTCCTGAATACAAAACCTGCATAATAACCTTTAACCGGAGAAATCGTTTGGTCTCTGTTGTCAAAGTTTCCCAATAAGGCCAATCCGCTTATTCTATCACTAAAACTTTTATAAAATTTTAGATCATCAAAATTTGGGTGAGATATCTTAATATTGAGTCCCCCGTTTATATCCATAAAACGGTACTGCGGTCCTACAAAAAATTTACTGTTTCCCAGTCTGAACAACACCTGATGCTGTGTTCCCCAAAAGGAAATATTGGTTTCAACAGGAAAATGTATAAATTCAATTTCTTCAAGAATATAAAAATCTAAATTAATACTTGCATAGCCAAGTATTCCACCATATCTAATCTTATCATTATTAAAAGTGCTGGAATGAAAGACCGTTGCCAGCCAGGTACCTTTATTCGTTCCTCCACCGGCAATACCGGTTATATTTTTGGGTGTATTTTCACGATTTGATTTGGTATTCTTTTTCATATGGGCCAAACCTAAAACCCCTCCGTAACCTATGTTCTCATCGGTAATGGGAACAGGAAAAGGTACCAGATTCCCTTTGTTTTTTACTTTAACAGAGTCTTTTGTACCTACCTGATTAAAAAGTTCTGAGATACCATTATAATTCTGAACATCATTGGTCTTTTGACCATAAACAGCTAAAAAACCAACTACAAAAAAAAAGAAAATTGTTGCGAAAATAGTATTGTTTACTACTTTAGAAGATAATATCGAAATTTTGTGTTTCTTCATCAGTTTTGTATAAAACTTTTTTATACAGGTAAATATATAAAAAAATAATAATCAAAACAGTAATGTTATTGTAATATATTTAAAACAAACCCCAAAAGGAAAATCATTATAAAATCCAATTAAAAAAAGCAGCTGAAAAGCTGCCTTTTATCAATTTTATTTGAAAACGATCTTTCTCATTCTTAAACTCAAGGGAGTAATTTCCAAATATTCATCATCTCTAATATACTCCATACATTCTTCAAGAGAAAATTCTATTTTTGGAGCAATCTTGGCACTATCATCAGTACCCGAAGCTCTTACGTTGGTCAGTTTCTTTCCCTTGATAAGATTGACCACAATATCATCCTGACGATTATTCTCTCCTACAACCTGACCGGTATAGATCTCCTGGTTTGGATCGATAAAGAATTTACCTCTGTCCTGTAAACGATCTATCGCATAGGCTGTAGCTTTACCTGTTTCTGAAGAAACAATGGCACCATTCACCGTATCGTTAAATTCTCCTTTATAAGCATCATACCCTCTCAATCGGTGATTGATGATGGCCTCTCCCTGTGTAGCGGTCAGGATCTTATTTCTAAGACCTATCAAACCTCTTGAAGGAATATCAAATTCCAGATGCTGCAGATCTCCTTTGGGTTCCATGATATGCAGATCTCCTTTTCTCATCGTTACCAGATTGATCGCTTTACTTGAAAGTTGTTCCGGAACATCGATAACAAGTGTTTCATAAGGTTCTGATTTAACCCCATCGATATCCTTAAAGATCACTTTCGGGCGGCCAACCTGAAGTTCATAACCTTCTCTCCTCATGGTCTCAATCAATACAGATAAATGCAGAATACCTCTACCGTAAACATTAAATTTATCTTCACTATCGGTTTCTTCAACACGTAAGGCAAGATTCTTTTCCGTTTCCTTAAAAAGTCTGTCCCTTAGATGACGGGAAGTAACAAATTTTCCTTCTTTTCCAAAGAAAGGTGAATTGTTTATGGTGAACAACATACTCATAGTTGGCTGATCTACCTCAATTCTGGGCAGGGCTTCCGGATTTTCCAGATCAGCAATCGTATCACCTATTTCAAAAGCATCAATTCCGGTAATCGCACAAATATCTCCACTTCTCACCTTATCCACCTTGGCTTTTCCAAGTCCTTCAAAAGTATGAAGTTCTTTGATCCTGACTTTCTTAATGGAACCATCTGCTTTACAGATTGAATAATCCTTTCCTACTTCCAGATCTCCTCTAAACACCCTTCCAATAGCAATTCTTCCTGTAAAAGAAGAAAAATCCAGTGAAGTGATTTGCATTTGCGGACTTCCTTCACGGTAAGGTGCTTCAGGTATTTTTTCAATGATCGTATCCAGAAGTGGAATGATATTATCATTTTCTTCTTCCCAGCTGGTATTCATCCATCCATTCTTTGCAGAACCATATATGGTATCAAAATCAAGTTGTTCTTCTGAAGCATCCAGTGCAAACATCAGATCAAATACTTTTTCATGAACAATATCCGGTGTACAGTTTTCCTTATCTACCTTATTAACAACTACTATAGGCATCAAGCCCAGTTCCAAAGCTTTTCCCAGTACAAAACGGGTTTGTGGCATTGGCCCTTCAAAAGCATCAACCAGAAGAAGAACCCCATCGGCCATTTTTAAAACCCTTTCAACTTCTCCCCCAAAATCGGCGTGACCGGGGGTATCGATTACATTGATCTTTACTCCTTTATAGTTTACTGATACATTTTTTGAAAGGATGGTAATACCCCTTTCACGTTCCAGGTCATTACTATCCAGTAAAAGATCGGTTCTGACCTTTCTTTCATCCAGTATCTTTGCCTGGTCAATAATTTTATCTACAAGGGTTGTTTTTCCGTGGTCTACGTGTGCTATAATAGCAATATTTCTGATTGATTGCATGCTCTAAATTTTCAAAGTGCAAAAGTAACTGATTTTTAAGGATTAATAAGCTAAAAAGTGATATTTATCATTTTATATCTTATTTAAATAAAATAGATTTGTGAAAATGATAACTAATTAAATTTTAGAAGATTATGGCATATTTGTTTTTACCCTTAGTAGATTGGAACTGGGGAATCATTGGTTCTATCTTTATGTTTTTAGTTTTTTTAGGCTTGGTTGTAGCGCTTTTACTGCTTATGCGGGGTGGAAAAAAGAAAAATACAGACGTTTAATAAAAGTAAGATTAACACTACAAATTAATCAAAAGGTACTGTAAAATTTCAGTACCTCAATAAGACGTGTCAGGCTTTTAATAATTTATGCAATATCTTTCCTGCCGAATTCAATTACCGTGATCTCAGGCCAGATTCCTGCTCTTCCGGGAAATCCAATAAAGCCAAAACCCCTGTTCACATATAAATATTCATCCTTTTTTTTATACAAACCTGCCCAGTAAGGATATATGTATTTAATTGGGCTCCACTTAAAGCCGGGTATTTCCACTCCCATTTGCATACCATGCGTATGACCGGCAAGTGTAATGTCAAAACGTGTTTGATGAGGAACAACCTTTTTTACCCAGTGGGTAGGATCATGTGACATTAATATTTTAAAAGGTAAATCTTCTGTTCCTTCAAGAGATTTATCCAGATCTGCTCTTTGCGGAAAAGGTTTATGCCCCCAGTTCTCCACACCGTATAAACCAATTTTTTCATGGTTCTTTTCAAAAACAACATGCTCATTCTTCAACAGTTGGAAATTCATCTGATCCTGAAGCTCATGCAAGAGCTTGTTGTTCTCTGCCTTTTCCTCTTCCGAATTCCAGGTCTTGTAATCACCATAATCGTGATTACCCAAAACTGAGTAAACTCCTCTTTTGGCTTTTAGTTTCTTTAATTCGGAAAGAAACGGAAGTATTTCTCTTGAATCATTGTTTACAAGATCTCCGGTAAAAAGAATAACATCAGCATTTTGCTGATTGATCATCTGAACAGCTTCTTTAATCGCATCGATACTGTCGAAACTACCCAGATGAATATCAGATATCTGAACTATTTTAAATCCTTCAAACGATTTAGGCAAATTCCCAAAATTTAATTTTAACTTCCTTATTTTAAAATTATATTTCCCTTTGGTAATACCGTACAACAAAGAAGTAAATGGTATTGCAGCCAAAGTAAGTCCGGCCTGTCTAACAAACCTTCTTCTGCCGGGTGCAATTACTTTATCAGGATCTTTAAAAAATAGTTTCTTCAGAGTTAAAAACAGCATATGGAAAAACCGGTAAATATCCTCAGCCAGAAATATAAAAATGAGTAATAGTTTGGTTATAAAAAAAGTGAAAAAGAAACCAATAAAAAAATTTTCAAAGGCGAAGGATTCAAAAGGTTTATTGATGAAATTAGAAGAAAGAAAATAAAAACCTATATATCCGGCAATAACAGCAAAGAAATAGAGAAGTTTCACCAGATTTTTATATTTGAACTTGTCAACACTTTTCCTGATCGCAAAGATGACATAAACATCTACAGCTACTAAAAACAGTGTGATCAGTGCAAAAAACTTAAAATTTGGTGTTACTTCTCTAATCGACATTCTTTATTTTAATTTTCTTCTTTTCTTTTCCTTTGTGATCAGGTCGAGCTCTCTGGTAGTCTGTCCTGCTACAGATGTATTTTCTTCGGCTCTTCTTATCAGGTAAGGCATAACGTCTTTTACCGGACCAAAAGGCAGGTATTTTGCAGCATTGAATCCTTCCCTGGCAAGGTTAAAACTGATATGATCACTCATTCCGTAGAGTTGCCCGAACCAGAGTCGCTGATCATTTCTTTTTAAACCTGCTTTATCTATCAGATCCATTAGCAAATAAGCACTCTCTTCGTTGTGCGTACCGTTAAAAATAGACATATCTTCAAGATTATCAAACATATATTTTAATACCTCATTGTAATTCTTATCGGTAGCAGGCTTATCGGCACAGATCGGATCTTTATAACCTTTTTCTTCAGCTCTTTCCCGTTCCTTCTCCATATAAGCTCCTCTCACAAGTTTCATACCAATCTTGAATCCTTCAGATTTTGCACGTTCGTGTAAGCCCCTTAAATAATCTAATCTGTCCCAACGATAAAGCTGCAGGGTACCAAAAACTATAACCCTTTCTTTATTGTAACGTTTCATCATCTCTTCGATAAGATCATCAGCAGCAGTCTGCATCCAGGTTTCTTCAGCATCGATTAGCAAAGGCACATTATTCTCATAGGCTGCTTTGGATACAGCATCATAACGATCAACTACCCTGCCCCATTCTTTCTCTTCCTCTGGAGTAAGAGTTTCATGTTCGGTAATTTTTCGATATAATTCAAATCGGCCGAAACCTGTTGGTTTAAAAACTGCAAACGGTATAGCCTGATTTGTCTTAGCATAATTTTTAATAATACCAATGGTAATATCCTTTGCCTTGTCAAATTGTTTTTCTTCTTCTTTACCTTCTGCTGAATAATCTAAAATTGAATAAACATTTTTAGAATATAATTTTTCAATGGTCGGAATACAATTTTCCTCACTCACACCTCCACAAAAATGATCAAAAACCGTAGAGCGGATCAAACCTTCTACAGGCAAGTGTGATTTTAGTGCAAATTTAGTTACAGCGGTACCTATCTTAACCAAAGGTTCACTTTTGATCATTTTAAATAAAAAGTATGCTTTTTCAAGATCTGAATCTGACTTTAAAGCAAAGGCTGTTTCTGTATTATCAAATATTCTGTTCATAATTTTATTTTTTTGTAAAGATACTTCACTAAATTTAATTTTTTCAAAAAATTGAGCGTTATTTGTATTCCTTAAAAATTAAAAAACACTTTTAAAATGCAATCTGTTTTATCTACCGGTTATTATATTCATTTTCAAGAAAAAGCATATAACGAATTGAACTTATACCTCGAAGAAAGTTCCCATTCGAAGATATTTGTTTTGGTAGACAGCAATACAAAAAAATACTGTTTACCACATTTTAAAGAGTCGCTGGTCAAAGATTTTGATTATGAAGTTCTTGAAGTTGATCCCGGAGAGGAATTTAAAAATATCAACACCTGCATCAAACTGTGGAATCTACTTACTGATCTTAAGGCCGACAGAAAAAGCTTGTTGATCAATCTTGGTGGCGGAGTGATTACTGATATGGGTGGTTTTGTTGCTTCTACTTTTAAAAGAGGTATTAGTTTTATCAATATCCCTACTACATTGCTCAGTATGGTTGATGCTTCTGTGGGAAGTAAGACCGGTGTTGATCTGGGAGTTCTTAAAAATCAGATCGGATTGTTCAGTAATCCGGAAATGGTTTTGATAGATCCTGATTTTTTAAAGACCATTTCTAACCGGCAATTACGTTCGGGACTGGCAGAGATCAATAAATACGGATTTACTTTTGATCAGAATATCTGGAAAAAAATTAAAACCTTTGATAAGATTGACCATTCCATGGCCAACGACCTGATCTACCGTTCTATCCAGATCAAAAATGATGTAGTATTACAGGATCTGAAAGAAAGTAAACTACGTAAAACCCTTAATTTCGGTCATACCATCGGTCATGCCATAGAATCTTATTTTATGGAAAATAAGGATAAAGAAGCTCTTACCCACGGAGAATCCGTTGCTGCCGGCATGGTTATCGAATCTTATTACTCTTCTAAACTCATGGGATTCAGCAAAGAAATTACCGATGAATTAAAACACTTTACACGGGGTTTCTTTGGGAAGATAGATCTGAAAAAAGAAGATTTTCAAGAGATCATCAATCTGATGATCTACGATAAAAAAAATGTAAACGGAAAAGTGTTTTTTGTATTATTGAATGAAATGGAGGACTGCAGTATTGACAGGCAGGTTCCTGATGAGCTTATCCTCGAAGGATTGGATTATTATATCAGCTAACAACAATCAAAAAGAACTTCTCGATAAACTGCTTCATATTTGGGCAGGATCTTTTCAATTGAAAAACGATGGGCGAATTCATAGGCATTATCTTTAAATTCATCTAATTTCACCTCATCTTCAAGAAGGTAAAGTGCATTCTTAATCATATCTTCGGTATCTCCAACATCACTTAAAAAACCTGTTCTTCCCTGAAGATTAACCTCAGGCAAACCTCCTGTATTTGTTGAGATCACCGGTGTTCTTGCTGCCATAGCTTCCAAGGCAGCCAAACCAAAACTTTCGGTTTCCGAAGGAAGAATAAAAAGATCTGAAAGACAAAGGATCTTTCTAACTTCATCACTTTTTCCTAAAAACAATACCTTGTCTTTAATTCCTAATTCCCTTGCATAATTTTCAGCTTTTTCACGTTCCGGACCGTCGCCTACCATGAGTAACTTTGATTTTACTTTTTTCTGAATTTCATTAAAAACACTAATCACATCATCAATACGTTTTACCGGACGGAAATTACTAACATGAGTAATCACCTTTTCATCATCACGTGCCAGTGATATTCGTAAACAATCATCGTCCTCCCAGTTTTTCTGGTATTCAAAATCGATAAAATTATAGATCACACTGATCTTGTTATAGATGGTAAAAAGCCTTAAAGTATCCGTTCTCAAACTTTCTGATACGGCTGTAACCACATCAGAATTATTGATACTGAATTCCACAGCGGTTTTATAAAACGGATGACTGCCTACCAGTGTTATATCGGTTCCGTGTAAAGTGGTTACAATAGGGATATCCACCCCCTTCTGACCAAGCATTTTTTTGGCCATATAGGCAGCATAAGCATGTGGGATGGCATAATGCACATGAAGAATATCAAGTTCGTATTTTTCTACAACCTCTACCAGTTTACTTGAAAGAGCGAGTTCATAAGGTTGATAATGGAATAAGGGATATTCTTCTACAAAAACCTCATGAAAGAACAAATTAGAACCTAAAAATTCTAATCTTACCGGTTGATGAGAAGTTACAAAATGTACTTCGTGTCCTTTTTTTGCGAGAGCCATTCCCAACTCGGTAGCCATTACTCCGCTCCCACCATAAGTAGGATAACAAACAATTCCTATTTTCACTTTATTCTTTTTAAATAAATACTTTTTTATCTGAACTGACGATCAAACCTCTAAAAACTTTCTATTCGTCAGGTAAATTTTCTAACATAAAATTTTTTACATTTTCTCCCATCACCTTACGGATCTCTTCTTCACTTACATTCAGTTTTAAAAGTTCCTCAACAATTAAAGGTAATCCGGTAACATCAAAAGGGGTTGTTACAGAGCCATCAAAATCCGAACCCAAAGCCACATGGTCTGCTCCAATAAGATCTATAGTATATTTTATTGCTTTTGCCGTTGCAGAAGCATCAGTACCACATACTGCCTTTTTAAACATAGCTATCCCAACCAATCCTCCGGATCTTGCAATAGCCTTTAAATGCTTATCAGATAGATTACGAACATTATCGCAAGTGCCTTTTACACCGGTATGAGAAGAAATAACAGGGGCATCGGTCATTTCAATTATATCATCAATTATTTTTGGAGAACTATGAGCAATATCAATGATCATATGTTTTTTGGTCATTTCACCGATAACATGTTTGCCAAAATCCGTTAAACCTTTATGAGAAATTCCGTGGGCTGATCCTCCTAGTTTATTATCGAAAAAATGTGTAGGCGACATCATTCGCACTCCGGCCTTATATAAAGTCTCAACATTTTCCAGTTCTCCATCTAAGGCATGAGCTCCTTCCACTCCCAGAAAACCGGCCGTGATCTCTCTGTTCTTTCTTTTATCTGATAAATATCTTACAAAATCATTTTTTGAAAGAATTACTCTGAAAAGCCCTTTAGATCTCTTTTCAAAGTCAAAAAGATCTTCACACTGTACTTCTGCCCTTTTGGTTAGGCTTTTCCAGGAAGAAACCGGCCTTCGCTGCATCATATAAAGCAAGGTAATATTATCTGAATTTCCAGTATTTTTATCAAAATTTTGTGCTTTAGGCGACTTCGTCACGATAGTAAAGCCTTGTAAACCCATATTTGCTTTAATCATTCTGGGAATATCCACCTGACCAAAATCGTGTTCTTTGAGCAGATCTCTTTTCCACAAAAGTGCATCACAATGAAGATCGGCTCTAAAATCAAGTGATTTATACAATTGCTGAGCTTCTTCAGATACCTGATAGGGAGGTTTTTGCCTGATTTGATTGTGATCCTTATCAACTATTTCAGGCACGAACATACTGGCTGTTAAATAGATAATCAATAGAAAAGAAACTGTATAACCTGTAATTTTTAAGAATTTCTTCATCAGAATAAAAGGATTAAAATAATGATATTTTTTTTATTTTTGATAAATGTAAAATAATGACCATTACAAAACTATATAGAATTATGAAATAAAAGCTATTATTTGCAATTGTTTTACTTAATTTACCCTATGGATTTCAACTATTTTTTGTCGCAAATAAATCATCTGGAACTATCTGTTAACGGAGGTTTGGATTCTCAGTTTAAAATGGCACCGGTGGAAAGATTGAAATACAATGACTCGGAAATACAGAAACTAAAACCCAGAAAAGCAGCTGTTTTATCACTTTTTTATCCTAATAAACAGATGGAAACCTGTTTTTTATTAACTTTAAGGGCAAATTATAAAGGAGTACACGGAGCTCAAATCAGTTTCCCCGGAGGAAAATTTGAGCCGGAGGATGTTACTTTTAAAAAAACTGCCCTTAGAGAAGCTGAAGAAGAAATTGGAATAAAAGCAAAAAATGTTAAGATCTTTAAAGAGATGACAAAAACTTTTATACCTCCAAGTAATTTTTTAGTTACCCCTTATTTGGGGTATCAAACTTTTACCCCTGTTCTTAGAAAAAATCATGAAGTTGAACAAATATTAGAGGTTAAACTGTCTGATTTACTAAATGACAGGTCAATAACGGTAAAAAATCTTTCAACAAGTTATATGGATAATATTGATGTACCCTGCTTTAAATTAAACAATTGCATCGTTTGGGGAGCCACAGCCATGATGTTGAGTGAAATAAAAGATTTGTTTACCTCTGTTAAATTCTTAATTTTATTTATGTTTGTGTCGCAATTAGCTTAGTATGGACTTATTTAAAAGTGATGTTTTTGGTAATAATTTATTCCTGAAAAAGAATCTTATCAGGGTTCTAGGTTTATTATCACACCGAAGATACCGAGGTTTTAATGAATTACAAATTGAAGGATCTGAGATCATCAGAGACTTACCTCCCTCCAATGTTCTGTTCGTTTCAAATCATCAGACCTATTTTGCCGATGTAACCGCCATGATACATGTTTTTAATGCTGCCTTAAGTGGTAGAGTTGACAGCATCAAAGACGTTGGATACCTGTGGCAGCCTAAGCTCAATATCTATTACGTTGCTGCCAAAGAAACCATGAGATCTGGTATTTTACCCAAAATTATGGCATATGCAGGTTCCGTTTCTATTGAAAGAACCTGGAGAGAAAAAGGAAAAGCTGTAAAAAAACAGGTAAAAATGTCGGATGTGTCTAACATTACCAAAGCATTGAATAATGGCTGGGTTATCACTTTTCCTCAAGGAACTACCACCCCTTTTAAACCTATCCGCAGAGGTACCGCACATATCATCCTTAAAAATAAACCTATTGTAATTCCTATAGTGATCGATGGTTTTAGAAGGTCATTTGATAAGAAAGGCTTGTTGATCAAAAAGAGAGGTATACTTCAAACCATGGTAATTAAAAAACCTCTTGAAATTGATTATGAAAATGACAGCGTTGAAGATGTTGTAAAAAAACTCGAATTCGCCATAGAGCAGCATCCTTCTTTTTTAAAGGTTACTCCACTTACTGACTATCAGAAAGAAGAGGAAGAGCTCAACAAGAAACGAGAATTCTGGTCGCAGTATTAAAGTGTAAACTCCTGACTGATCTTAACACGCAACTGTCTTCTGTAATCTTCTTCAAGCCATTTGATATAATTCTTTGAACTTTTTAAAATACAATAAGAATATTGTTTGATTCTGAAGGCAATATCATCATTGAGATCTCTCGATAAGATATGAGCATCAAAAACATCCTCACTGTTCTCAGCACACATCCTGGCGTGCTGTTCAATTGATTTTTGCAAAACAATCTTTGTTTTGATTCCCGCATTCTTAGCGAGTTCATATTCTTTCTTTACATCAAAAGTGATATCTTCCGAGCGTGAAAATTTTTCACGAATCGAACTGGGCATTTCGTAGGTAAACCTGCTTTCAATCTCTGCATCGCTCATCAGATTTTCCAGGTACAAATTAGGATTCTTAAAAATATGGTGCCAATTGATATCATCTGTCCAAAGGCCAAACCTTGAAACGTTATTTCCCAGATCCAGCACTTTAAAAGTTTTCTTATTAGCCAGCACCCGTGAACCTCTTCCAATCATCTGAAAATACAATGCCAGCGATCTGGTAGCTCTATTGATAATGATCGTTTCTATGGATGGCTCATCAAAACCTGTAGTTAGAATACCTACAGAGGTCAAAACCGCATCGGTAGTATTTTTAAACCAGCTTAAAATTTCTTTTCTTTCTTCTTTTGTATTGGTATTATCAATATATCTTACCGGATAACCTGCCAGTAAAAAAGTTTCATAGACGTGCCTTGAAGTGTTGATCCCATTGTTAAATATCAACGTTTTGGTTCCTTTAGCTTCCTGCTCATAGGCCTGTAATAGTTTAGACTGCATCTCATTCTTTACATAGAGCTCTTCCGAAGATTTAACCGTATAATCACCATTAATCCCAATCTTTAAAGAAGTAAGATTAACATTAAATCCAATGGTGGTTGCTTCTGCAAGGAATCCTTTTTGTATCAAAGAAGTAATATTCTCTCCAACAATAAGATCATTATAGATCTCATACATGGGTAAACTGATATTTGAACTGATGGGTGTTGCAGTTACCCCAAGAATAAAACAGGTCTCAAAATACTTAAACAGCTTTCTGAATGAATTGTAATGTGCTTCATCAACAATTACAAGTCCGATATTGTGAATATCAACCTTTTCATCTTTGATCCTGTTGTTAAGGGTTTCTACCATAGCCACATAACAGGGTAGATTGTCATCATCATTGACTTCCTTTACATTACTATCGATAATTTTATTCTTAACTCCAAATTCAAGGAGCATATGTGAGGTTTGTTTGCTCAGTTCTATCCTGTGTGTCAGAATGAGCACTTTCTTCCCTGTAGTCTCTATATATCTTCTGGCAATTTCTGAGAAAATAACAGTCTTTCCACCTCCGGTTGGCAGTTGATAGAGTAGATTGTAGTCAGTGGGATGATCATCGATCTTTTCAAAGATTTTATCGATCGCACCATGCTGATAATCGTAAAGTTTTTTACCAATTTTCTTTTCCTGTTTTTCAAATATTGTTAGAGCCATAGAATTTCATAAAAATCAACCCGCAAAAATACTCAATTGTTAAGGTTAAATTACTATGATAGGGCCAATATTTATCCAATTTTTAGCAAACCTCTTTAAATCACTTATTATCAACTACTTTAAATTAATGATTATTTTAAACCTTTTTATATATTCGTAGTCTAAAGAGTAAATAAGAATTGTTTGTGATTGACGAAAAAGTATTTGTAAAACAATTACAGGATAAAGACACTCAGAATAAGGCTTTTAAAGAACTCATTGATCTTTACAAAGAACGCTTGTATTGGCATATCCGGAAAATGGTGATCTCTCATGATGACACTGATGATGTTTTGCAAAATACTTTTATCAAGATCTTTAAAAATATTGGAAATTTTAATGGAAAAAGCAAGTTGTATTCGTGGATGTACAGAATTGCAACCAATGAGGCTATAACTCATATCAATAAAAAAGCGATCATTCAAAGGATCGATAGTGATGAGATCAGACAAAAAATGGTCGAAAATCTGGAAGCCGATGTATATTTTGAAGGTGATGAGATTCAGCTCAAATTGCAAAAAGCGCTGGTACGACTGCCACAAAAGCAGCAACTCGTATTCAACATGCGATATTTTGATGAAATGAAATATGAAGACATCTCCGATATTCTTGAAACATCCGTAGGAGGGCTGAAGGCTTCCTATCACCATGCCAGAAAAAAAATTGAGGCTTATTTAACAGAAGAAAATTAAAAAATGGATCAGGAAAAGGACATATTGAAAAAGATAAAATCCAAAGATACAGGCTTTAAGATCCCTGAAAATTATCTGGAGGAATTTAGTGTTGATCTTCCCGGGGAAAAGGATTCTATCATTCCTAAAGACCATGGATTTAAAATTCCTGAGAATTATTTTAAAGAACTGGATAAGAGATTGATCAAAGAAAGCATTTCAACTATTCCTGAAGAAACAGGCTTTAAAGTTCCTGATGAATATTTTAACGATTTTAAAGTTATAAGAGCATCTCAAAAAGAAAATAAGGTAATTCAGTTGTTTAAAAAGAATCGTATTAAATTCATCGGTTTTTCCATTGCAGCCTCATTTTTGTTGTTGTTCAGTATTTATCCTATTTTTGATAACAACAAGGACCTTGATTTTAATTCACTAAGCGATAATGATATTGAAACCTGGCTTGATCTAAACTCAGATCAAATCAACAGTTTCGAATTTTCTGAGCTTATTGATGATGATGACCTTTATGCCATAGAAATGATCTCAGAAGAAGATATTTCCGATTATTTGATTCAAACTGATATAGAAAGCTGGATGCCTGATAATTAAAAAATTAAAACCAATGAAAAAATTATTTCTGTTAACATTCATTTTTACATTGAGTATAACTTCTGCCCTGGCTCAACACCATGACAGAAAAGAACGGATGCGGGCTTTTAAAACCGCTTTTATAACTGAAAGACTTGATCTGAGCCCCAAAGAAGCAGAAAAATTCTGGCCGGTCTACAATAAATATTCCGAAAGTTTATACAACCTAAAAGTTGTTGAACTCAGAAAAAAACAAATGAAGATCAGAGAAAAAGGAGGTATCGATGCCCTTACCGATCAGGAAGCAAAAGATTATTTGCAAGTACTGATTAACAATGAAAAAGAACTTACTGATATTAAATTGAAATTATTTAATGATCTAAAAAAAATACTTCCTCCAAAAAAGATCCTGCTACTCTATCAGGCCGAACACGACTTTAACCGCAAATTACTGGAAGAGTACCGAAGGAAACATGCTGCAAGAAAGTAAAGATTGTATATATTTGTTGATGCGGAGCTTATTTAGAATTTGAAATTTAATCAGTATTATCTGAAGGAAAGACATTCTTTTAATTCTATAAAAATTTTATTCTCTGATGATATGATATAGTATCAAAAGAACCCCGTTTACACGGGGATGACAGTCTTAGGTAGAACACATTTTAAAACGATATCATTCCCTTGAAAAAAGGAATCTTTTACTACATTTCCCAAACCTGATTAAAATCTTTATTTAGGAGTACTTTTGGCTCATAACTTAAAACTCTACTTCCCCCATCTCCTTCTGAGCTGATATAAATTCTGAAATGATCTCTTTAATAATAGTTCCTGCAGGCTTAATCTGATGAATCAGTCCGGCCACCTGACCAATTTCCAGTTCTCCTTCTTCAAGATCTCCTTCAAACATACCCAGTTTTGCTCTTGCCCTTCCCAATAGTTCAATCATCTCTTCAACACCTGCTTTTTGATCATATAAAGCCTGAATCCTGTGATAGAATTCATTTTTGATCAAGCGTACCGGGATGAGTTCTTTTAAAGTAAGATCCGTTCCGCCATCTTCAGTCTCTACAACTTTCTTTTTAAAATTAACATGTGCCGATGATTCTTCACTCGCAACAAACCGGCTGCCCATCTGTACTCCATCAGCCCCCAGAGCCATAGCTGCCAGCATACCTCTTCCTGTACCAATACCTCCGGCTGCAATCAACGGAATTTTTAACTTTTCTTTTACCATGGGAATCAAGGTAAAGCTTGTAGTTTCTTCTTTGCCATTATGTCCTCCCGCTTCAAAACCTTCAGCTACCACTGCATCTACCCCGGCATCCTGTGCTTTTAGCGCAAATTTTACACTGCTTACAACATGAGCCACTTTAATCCCTTTTCCCTGAAGGAATGAAGTATATAATTTAGGATTCCCGGCTGATGTAAAGACAATCCTTACCTTTTCATCAACAATGATCTTCAGGATCTCTTCAAGATCCGGATAAAAAAGGGGAATATTCACTCCAAAAGGTTTATCAGTAGCTTTTTTACATTTTTGAATATGTTCACTCAAAACATCCGGATACATCGATCCGGCTCCAATCAAACCTAATCCGCCTGCATTGCTTACCGCAGAAGCCAGTTTATACCCGCTTACCCAGATCATTCCGCCCTGAATGACAGGATATTTAATTTTAAAAAGTTTAGTGATCTTATTTTGCATAAGAATTTATTTTAAAATGTTTAGCCAAACAAATTTAAAATAAATATCTGGATAAAAAGAAAACCCGCTAAGAGATCACTCCTGAGCCCAGTAATTCGTCATCATGATACCAGGCAACAAACTGGCCCTCTGAAATAGCCGATTGTGCCTCTTCAAATTCTACAAAGAGTCCGCTATGGTATTTATAAAGCCTTGCTTTTTCCAGTTTTTGTCGATATCGTATCCTCGCCTCTACTTCCATCTCCTCACTATCTTTTATTTCAAGATCCGGTCTTACCCAATGAATATCTTCATTTTGGACTTTCAAGACATTTCTGTACAATCCGGGATGTGATTTCCCTTCGCCGGTATAGATCACATTTTCTTTTACATCAGTATCGATTACAAACAAGGGTTCAACCGTTCCTCCCACTGCCAGGCCTTTTCGCTGACCTTTGGTGAAATAATGTGCCCCGTGATGTTTGCCCATGATCTTACCATCTTCTACAGAATAGGTATATTTTTTACTAAAAAATTCCAGTTCTTCTTCCTTATTCTTAAACTCAGGAATCTTTCTGTCGTAAATGGGAGAATCCTTCGGAATATCAACAATGATCCCTTCTTTGGGTTTTAGCTGTTGTTGAAGGAATTCCGGTAAACGAACCTTTCCAATAAAACACAAGCCTTGTGAATCTTTTTTCCCGGCAGTGACCAGATCGAGTTCTGAGGCAATGGCCCTAACCTCCGGTTTGGTCAATTCTCCTATAGGAAATAATGATTTTTCGAGCTGTTCCTGCGAGAGCTGACATAAAAAATAGGACTGATCCTTATTATCATCTTTCCCGGCAAGCAATTGATAAACAGTCTCTCCATCTTTCTGAACTTGTGATTTACGACAATAATGTCCTGTAGCTACAAAATCGGCTCCGAGTCCAAGAGCAATATTCATAAAGACATCAAATTTGATCTCACGATTGCATAAAACATCAGGATTTGGCGTTCTGCCCATTTCGTATTCACGAAACATATAATCTACGATGCGCTCTTTGTATTGTCCACTAAGATCGACTACCTGAAAAGGAATTCCAAGCTTTTCTGCCACAAGCATCGCATCATTGCTATCTTCCAGCCATGGACATTCATTGGAGATCGTTACCGTATCATCATGCCAGTTCTTCATAAAAAGACCAATCACTTCATAGCCCTGTTCTTTTAACAAATATGCTGCCACACTCGAATCTACTCCACCCGATAAGCCTACTACAACTCTCTTCATTTTACAAATTTAAGGATGCAAAAATACGAAATAATAGATTAATCTTTTTTAGAAAACTGCAAGTAAAATCAATAGATCTAATGAGGGGAGATCATTCCGTCTCCAGACGATAGGTTTTATGGCAAGCAATACAATTATTGGTTAGCTCAGATAATTGTCTGATGGTGGTAGATCTTTTAAAATTTACTTTGGCACTATCGGCAATGGTCTGAAAAATATCATGCCCTTTAAAACCCATTTGCTTACATTGGAGGGGAGATAATTTTAGTAACCGAACGGGAGTTTCCTGTAATGAAATATCACCTTGCCGGGTTGCTGCCGATATTATTTTTTGAGGATCATTCTCAGCCAATCCGTTTTGAATTTCATTAATTACCTCCAGATAATCTCTCATCTCACTTAAAACCAGCTTTTTAAGATCCGGAGCATATTTTACTACAACACGATTGTCTTCGGGTAGTTTTACCATTTCAGTTCCCGTGAATAATAAGATGTATCCAAGAACTGCCACTAAGGTTAATAAAATAATATTGGTAATAATGAAAAATCTCTTTGTAAACATAACAGCGCCTTAAAATTTCCGGCAAATATATGCTTATTTAGAATATTTCCAAATAATAAATCCTTTTTCTTAAAAACTACTTTTGCCTTTCAGGTTTTAATGCAGGCTGTTCGGTACTAACCAGCTCTCCATCTACATAATTTTCCCAGGTACCCACACGCAGATCATCTTTAAACTGACCTTTTTTGATCAGATCACCCGTCTTTCTGCTGTAATAAGCTGCTTTCCCGTTGAGCATTCCGTTCTTATAATTGAAATCATAGATTAGGTGTCCTTTAATGGCATATTTTTTATAATTACCTTCCAGTTTTCCATTTTTATAATGGGCTACTTCAGTAGGACTACCATCGGGATAAAAGGTTTTATAGTCGCCTTCCAGCTTTCCGTTTGTATAATTTTCTTCACTCATAACAGACTTACCATCAGTATGATAATAAAGCCATTTTCCTACTCTTTTTTTCCCCTGCATCTTACCTTCACTTTCAAGAACCCCTTGATCATTAAAAAATTTTACATCTGCCAGATCATCATTGGTATGGTACTTTTTTATTATAACAGGAAAATCAGAAGTGGCCGGTGAGTAATATTTAAATGTCCCCACTTCTTTTCCATGCTCAAATTTTCCATGGTAACGAATACGGTTATTATCCCAGTATTTTTTCCATACACCATCCCGTTTACCATTCGCATCAAGTTTATTGTATTCGGTCTGGGCAAATATGCCTGAAATAAAAAACAACAGAACAGCTGTAAATATCAATCTCATACTCTTATATAGGGTCATTTTTTTAATAATTAAAAATAAAATTACTTATCATAAGGTGTAAAAATATGAATTTTTTATAATTTTGAACGTTTACACCTTTGATATATTGTAAGTATGCGCGATTCAAATTTTTGGTTCTATTTTATTATGATCGTTGTTATTGGTCATTTTATTGCCGGTTTTGTCTATTTGATCTATAAACTTTCTCCCAGAAAAAAAGATAAGTCTGAAAAAGATGAACAGAAAAGATCTGATTGATAAACTGAATTCTTTTACCACTGCTGAGAGGAGCAACCGGGATAAAGCAGCAGAATTTGTATTAGACCATGAGGAATTATTCCCCTATCTTATTAAACTCACTTTTGAAGAACAAGGCAGGTTATCCGTAAAAAGCGCATGGATACTTGAATTGGTCTGCATTCAGAAACTCAGTCTTATTTATCCTTTCCTCGATTTTTTTAGTTCACACATGAAAAATATTTCGGATGAAAGTGCTTTACGGCCTCTTTCAAAAGTGATCAGTTTTATTACAAACGAATATTATATTGTTAAAAATCCTGAGATCCTTACCAAATTAACACAAGCTGCCAAAGAACAACTGATTGAGGTGAGTTTTGATTGCCTTATTGAAGATCATAAGATCGCTGCACAGGTTTTTGCCATGGATAGCCTATACGACCTGGGTAAAGAATTCAGCTGGATTCATCCGGAATTAAAACAGATCTTACTTCAAAATCTGCCCAAAGGAAGTAAAGGATATCAATCACACGCAAAAAAGATCCTTAAACTGCTTTGAAATGTTTTTTTATTCACTGATAATTTAACTTAAAAACTTACTTTTGCTTTTTTTAAAATTATAAAGATGGATTTGACAAGTTTAAATGCGATTTCTCCCATAGATGGAAGATACCGAAGTAAAACCGAAGCACTGGCTCCTTTTTTTTCTGAGGAAGCTTTAATAAAATACCGTGTAAAAGTTGAAATTGAATATTTTATTGCACTTTGTGAGATTCCTCTGCCCCAGCTTATAGATTTTGACAACTCAGTTTTTAATCAACTGAGAAAAATTTATAATAATTTCACTTCCTCTGATGCACAAAAGATCAAGGATATTGAAAAAATAACCAACCATGATGTGAAAGCGGTTGAATATTTTATAAAAGAGGCGTTTGATCAACTCAAATTACACAAATTCAAAGAGTTTATTCACTTCGGACTCACCTCACAGGACATCAACAATACAGCTACTCCACTCTTGATCAAGGATGCTTTTAAAGAAGTCTATCAGCCTCAGCTTCAAACTCTTGAAAACAGACTTAACGAACTGGCTGACGACTGGAAAGCAATTCCCATGCTGGCGAAAACTCACGGACAACCGGCCTCTCCTACCCTTTTGGGGAAAGAGATCAGGGTTTTTTCAGAAAGGATCAGTCAACAAAAGAATTTGCTTGAAAAGATTCCCTTCGCTGCCAAATTTGGTGGTGCTACCGGAAATTTTAATGCCCATCATGTTGCCTATCCGGAGATCAACTGGAAAGATTTCGGGAAACATTTTGTAGAAAATATTTTAGCTCTCCACCACTCTTTTCCTACAACCCAGATTGAACATTATGATCATCTGGCAGCATTTTTTGATGCTTTAAAAAGGATCAATACCATCATCGTCGATCTTGACAGAGATGTTTGGCAATACATCTCTATGGGCTATTTTAAGCAAAAGATCAAAAAAGGGGAAGTAGGCTCTTCGGCCATGCCACATAAAGTAAACCCCATTGATTTTGAAAACAGTGAAGGAAATATGGGATTAGCCAACGCAATTTTTGAGCATTTATCGGCAAAACTTCCTATTTCACGACTCCAAAGAGATCTTACCGATTCAACTGTTTTAAGAAATGTTGGGATCCCTTTCGGGCATACACTTATCGGATTCCAATCTACATTAAAAGGTTTAAATAAATTACTTTTGAATGAGGAAGCCATAGAAAATGATCTTGAAAATAACTGGGCTGTGGTGGCAGAAGCCATTCAAACCATTCTCCGGCGTGAAGCTTATCCCAATCCGTATGAGGCCTTAAAAGGATTAACAAGAACCAACAAAAAGATCGATCACCAGTCTATCTCTACATTTATAGATACCCTGAAGATCACTGAAGATCTTAAAAAAGAATTAAAAAATATAACTCCGGAAAATTATACCGGAATTTAATTGGATTTTAAGTAAATTGCACCTCCTTAAGAGTTGCTTAAAAATAACATGAAAAAACAGATTCTCCATAGAATTACAGCTTTATTGTTCCTGACAATTGTTCTGGTTCCGATTTCAATTCAGTTTGTACATTCTTTCCAGGAACATCATTTCCGGTCTGTCTTATCTGATCAATATGATCAAATACAAAAGGTAGAGAAGAGTTGTGCTTCATTTCATCAACAGATCAATTTTAATGCTATTGATCTTTCTTTTCATTTTGAACTTAAATCTTTTCAATACATAACTCCTGATATTCAATTACCAGATACCCAAAAGATCAGGAATTATTCAGGACAAAAATCTTCAAGGGGTCCTCCCACTTCATTTGTATAGAAAAAAGTGGCCTGATATATCTCAGCCGCTTAAAAGAATGTAAACAACTCTGTTAAAACAAATTATCTAAATATTTACAAATGAAAAAATTTTTAGTGGCCTTATTTATATTAGGCCTTACACAATTTACGTATGCACAAAATAAAATTTCGGGTATCGTTACCGATCAGAATAATCAAACCTTACCCGGAGTACAAGTCTATATTGAAGAACTGCACATTGGCTCTACTACCGATCCGGAAGGTTATTATGAGTTAGAAAAGATTCCGAAAGGAAACATTCAAATTATTTACAGTTATATAGGCTATGAAACTGTAAAAAAAGAAATCCGGATCGATAAACAAGAAACCGAACTGAATATTCAGTTAAAAGAATCTATTTTTCATATGGATGAAGTAATTGTATCTACTCCATTTAATAAGGTACAAAGCGAGAATGTGATGAAAATAGAGCATAAAAGCATTCAATCTCTGGAAAAGAATGGCGCACCAACGCTGATCAGAAGCCTTTCCTATATCCCGGGAGTAGAACAGTTTTCAACCGGAACGGCCATTGGAAAACCGGTGATCAGAGGTTTAACCGGGAACAGGGTTTTGGTGTATACACAGGGGGTTCGACTTGAAAATCAGCAATTTGGAGGCGAACACGGACTAGGATTAAACGAAGCCGGAATAGAAAGTGTTGAAGTGATCAAAGGCCCCGCCTCATTGCTTTACGGATCAGATGCTTTGGGAGGAGTTTTATATTTCAACCCCGAGAAATTTGCTTTGGAAAATGAAACGGATATCAATATCAATCAGAAATTCTTTGGAAACACACTTGGATCAAATACTTCTGTAGGTTTTAAAACTTCAAAAACAAATTTTAAATATTTAATCAGAGGTACCTATACTACACATTCTGATTATAAGATCCCCGATGGGAACAGAGTAACCAATACCAGATTTAATGAAAATGATCTTAAAGCAGGAATAGGTTATAACTCCGAAAAGTTTGTCTCTGAATTAAGATATAATTTTACCCGCTCTGATATAGGCCTTACCGAAGGAATAGACTTTCAAACTCGTAGCAAAAAACCGGAATTACCATTTCAAAAGATCGATAATCACATTCTTAGCTTACATAATCACTTCTTTTTAAATCAATCGAAAATCGATTTAAATTTGGGTTATGTTTATAACAATCGTAAGGAATTTGAAGATAATTCAGCGGAGGCTGCATTGAATTTAAAATTAAAAACCTTTACCTATGATGCAAAATATTATTTCCCAAAGCTTCATAAAATAGAAACCATTATTGGAATTCAGGGAATGCATCAGGAAAATTCAAATTTTGGTGAAGAGATCCTTATACCAAACGCCAAAACTGATGATATTGGAATTTTAACTACTGCACTCTGGAAATTTGATAACATCAATAGTTTGCAAGGAGGAATCCGTTTTGATTACAGAAATCTTAAAACAGAAAGACATGAGCTTGAAGATGAAGACGGTTTGTTGAAGATCTTTGAGCCGGTGGAGAGAAAATATCATAATTTTACAGCTTCACTGGGTTATAAAACCATGCTTTTTCAAAATATACTTACCCGTATAAATCTTGCATCCGGGTATAGAGCTCCTAACCTTGCCGAACTGACATCCAATGGAGTTCATGAAGGGACTTTCAGATATGAGATTGGTAATCCGGACCTAAACAGCGAACAGAACTTTCAATCGGATATATCCTTTGAATATAAAAATGATCACATAGAATTCTTTGCCAATGGGTTTTACAATAAAATCAACAATTATATCTATATAGCCCCTACGGGAGAAACGATCGATGATTTTGATGTTTATAAGTACCTGCAAAATAATGCCAGACTTTACGGAGGAGAAGTAGGGTTTCACTTCCACCCACATCCTATTCACTGGCTCCATCTGGAAAGCAGTTATGAAATGGTTACAGGGAAACAGGATAACGAAAGTTATTTACCTCTTATCCCTGCTAATAAATGGGTAAATACTGCCCGGGGAGAATTTAAAGAAATAGGAAGATTTACCGAAAATTATATTTCGTTAAAATTAAATACTTATTTCAACCAGGATAAGGTAAGTGAATTTGAAGAACCTACAGAGGGGTATAATCTATTGGATTTTGCTATCGGTAGTAACCTCAATCTTAAAAAAGCATCTTTACATTTTAACTTCAGCATCAATAATATTT
>JANTGS010000009.1 GCA_024762795.1 Flavobacteriaceae bacterium
CCTGCTTTGATAAAAATGATGGGAGGTAAAAAGGCTTTTGCTTCCCAACTGGAAAAAGTATTTGATAAAAATCAGTTTGATATGGCCAATGAGCCTGATATTGCTTATCCTTTTTTGTTTAATTACGTGAAAGATGATGAATGGAAAACACAGGAAAAGGTGCGAGAACTGATTAGGAAATATTTTCAGAATAAACCCGAAGGTCTTCCCGGCAACGATGATACCGGAACCATGTCGGCCTGGCTTGTATTTTCTATGATGGGGATCTACCCTGTGGTTCCTGCACAACCTGTTTATGCCATAAGTACCCCGGTTTTTGATAAGATTACGATTCAACTGGATCCGAAGTATTATAAAAATAAGCAATTGATTATTGAAAAAGTGAACCCTTCCGGAAAGAAGATCAGTAAAATACTTTTAAAGGGGAAAGAGCGGAAAAGCTATTTTATTTCTCATAAGGATCTGGTCAATGGAAATAAATTAGAAGTAATCCTTAAATAACGAATTTAAAATCAATAAAGATGAAAAATAACGGCCTTATCAGATTCATTTTAATTTTATTGTTATTTCATTTGTCATTATCAGCACAGCAAAAGAAAAAGCCCAATGTGATCGTAATTTACACCGATGACCAGGGTTCAGTGGATCTGGGATGTTATGGTGCAAAAGATATTTACTCTCCCAATATCGATCAGCTGGCGAAAGAAGGGACAAGATTTACACAAGCCTATGTGGCAGCTCCGGTTTGCGCTCCTTCCAGAGCAGCACTTTTAACAGGTAAATATCCGCAGAATGCAGGAATTACAGGTAATACCTCTGCTGCTCCCGGATCTGACGGAATGCCAGGTGAACAATATACCCTTGCCGAATTGTTTAAAGATAACGGCTATACAACTGCACATATTGGGAAATGGCATCTGGGGATGAGCCGGAGTACAGGTCCTAATGCACAGGGATTTGATTATTCTTTCGGACATTTAAGAGGTTGTATTGATAATTATTCACATTATTTCTTTTGGGAAGGACCAAACACCCACGATCTTTACGAAAACGGGAAGGAGGTTTTTTATGAAGGACAGTATTTTCCGGATCTGGCTTCCGACAGGGCCCTGAAATTTGTGGAAGATCATAAAAAGGGACCTTTTTTTATGTATTACGCTATCAATATGCCTCATTATCCTTATCAGCCCACCCGGAAATGGAGAAACCATTATAAAAATACCGAAAAACCCAGAGGGGATTATGCGGCTTTTATTTCTACGGTAGATGAAAGAATTGGCTTTCTGATGAAAAAACTCGATGATCTTGGAATCAGAGAAAATACAATTGTTATTTACGAGTCGGATAACGGATATTCTACCGAGATCAGAGCTTTTGGCGGAGGAGGAAACTCCGGACCTTACCGTGGTGCAAAAAGCAGTTTGCTTGAGGGCGGGATCAGGTTACCGGCCATTATTAGCTGGAAAGGACATTTACCTGAAAATAAGGTCAATGCACAGTTTTTAATGAATATCGACTGGATGCCAACACTGGCAAATTTATGTGGCTTTAAGAATATTCCGAAGAATATTGATGGAAAGGATATGTCGGCCATGATCAAAAAACCGGGTATGGAGTCGCCAAGAAAAGCGGCTTTCTGGAAATATGGTAATCAATGGGTGGTAAGAAAAGGAAAATGGAAACTGATTGCTTTTCCAAAAGACACTTCACATAAAGGAAAGCTCGACTTGAATAAAGATGCTTTATTCCTTTCTAATCTCAATGCTGATGTTTCAGAAATGCATAATCTGGCCGGTCAATATCCTGAAAAAGTTCAGGAACTGATCAAAGATTACCTTTCATGGGAGCACGGAAATGAAAGAGATGTTCCGAGGAAATTAAAGGTGATTGAACATCTGGGATTGGGCGCAGACATAAAATCAACAAAAGAATTACACCCCAGATATCAGAATATAGAAGTTTTACTCGATGGGAAGCGGGGATATGCCGAGTTCAGTACAGGGCAATGGATAGGACAGGAAGGTAAAGACCTTGAGTTTGATATTGATCTGCATAAAGTAAAGACTATGCAAAAAATTACATTGGGATACCTGCAATCAACCGGTAACTGGGTTTTTGCACCCAAATATTTCGAGGTAAGTTTTTCTGATAATGGTGTTGATTTTGATCAGTTGGTCAGGTCGGAAACTCCGAAGAGGCTTCTTGAAAAAGGTAATTACACAGATAAACTCTCTCTTGATGTCAATCAGAAAAGCAGATATCTAAAGATCAGAATCAAAGGGATAGGAAAGATTCCTAAAAATTATTCCGGAGAAGGTAATCCGGGATGGTTTTTTATAGATGAAATATTTATAAAATGAAACGAGTATGAACCTTATCAATCATAATATTCACTTAAATGAATGTTAATACTCAAAAGAAATCAAAGCAGTTTCATCTATTCATATTCAAATACTTATCTGTATTTGAATTGCCTTAAAATTAATGAATTATGAAGTTAAAATTTATAAGATCTATACTGTAATCGGTTCAGAAAAAGGAAGATCAAATAAAAGGAAATTAAACCCACAATATATTCACCCGGACTAAAACAAAAACTATGCTTAAGATTTATTTTAATACATTTTTGATACTGAGTTTGATATTATTATCCTCCTGTGATTTAAAAGAAAAAAAGGGAGTTCAGAATCCTCAACCCAATATAATTTTTATCATGAGTGATGATCATGCTTTTCAGGCGATCAGTACTTATGGAGAAAAATTAAACCTTACTCCCAATATCGATAAAATTGCAGAACAGGGAGCTGTTTTTACCCAAGGATTTGTAACCAACTCAATTTGTGCTCCAAGCAGGGCGGTAATACTGACCGGAAAATACAGTCATATCAACGGAAAGGTTGATAATTTCCAGTCATTTGACTGGGATCAGGAAAACTTCGCAAAAGAATTACAAAAAGCAGGTTATGAAACAGCATTGATCGGAAAGATTCATTTAAATGGGTTGCCTCAGGGATTTGATTATTCCAATGTGCTTCCCGGACAAGGCCTGTATTACAATCCGGATTTTATTGAAAATGGTAAAAAGAAACGAATTCACGGATATGTTACACAAATTACCACTGATATTGCCTTAGACTGGTTAAAGAATAAGCGAAAAAAAGATAAACCTTTCCTGCTGATGTATCACCAAAAGGCTCCGCACAGACCCTGGATGCCCGATTCAAAATATTTGGGGTATTTTGATGATAGAACCTTTAGTCCTCCGGCAAATTTCTTTGATGATTATCAGGGGCGCCCGGCTGCAGCAACTCATGAAATGGGTGTAGTTAAAGATATGGATATTGCTTATGATTTAAAAATGTTCGATAAGGAAGGTGAGATCAAAACCCGTTTGAGATGGGCTTTTAAAGGAATGTATAACAGGATGGATGAGGAACAGAAAGCTAAATGGGATGCTTATTACGATCCGATCATTAAAAAATTTAAAGAAGAAAAACTTAAAGGAAAAGAACTGGCCTTATGGAAATACGACAGGTATATGAAAGATTATTTATCGACAATTCAGTCTGTGGATGAAGGTGTTGGGGAAATTTTAAAATATTTGGATGAAAATGGTCTAACCGATAATACCATTGTTGTTTACACTTCTGATCAGGGATTCTATCTGGGTGAACACGGTTGGTTCGATAAACGATTTATGTATGAGGAATCCTTGCGTACACCAATTTTAATGCGTTATCCGAAAGAAATAAAACCGGGAACTGTGGTTGATAAACTCGTTCAGAACCTTGATTTTGCTCCAACTTTTCTAGACTATGCAGGGGTAAAGATTCCTGATGACCTACAAGGTTTATCCTTTAAAAATCTTGTCAATGGTAAAGAAAAGAACTGGAGGGATGCTATTTATTACAGCTATTATGAATATCCGGCAGAGCACCATGTTTTAAGGCATTACGGGGTAAGAACCGATCGGTATAAGCTGATTCATTTTTATTATGATATGGATGAGTGGGAATTGTATGATCTAAAAAATGATCCTCACGAAATGCATAATGTCTATAATGATAAAGCCTATGTTGAGATCAGAAAAACAATGCACAAAAAATTAGATCAATTGAGAAGCCAGTATAAAGATAGCGATTCTCTGGATCAGGTAAATCTAAACCGGTATTTAGAAAAGAAACGAATTAAAAAGAAAGAAATAGTTAAAAAATGAGATATTTTATAGGAGCTTTATTCCTTTTTAGCATAACGTTTTTGTTAAGTTGTAGTTTTTCAAAAGAGGAGAAGAAAGAAACCATTTCACAAAGGCCTAACATTTTATTTATTATGTCGGATGATCATAGCTCACAGGCCTGGGGAATTTATGGAGGCATCCTGAAGGATTATGTTAAAACGCCTAATATAAAAAGACTTGCAGATGAGGGTATCGTACTGAACAATGCTTTTTGTACCAATTCTATTTGTGTTCCCAGCAGGGCAGCGATCTTAACAGGTCAGTACAGCAATAAGAATGGAGTTTATACGCTGAATGATGCACTCAGTCCTGACAGTATGAATATAGCCAAGTTGTTAAAAGCAAATGGTTATCAAACGGCCATCATAGGAAAGTGGCATTTAAAAAAAGAACCTTCCGGATTTGATTATTATAATATTTTACATGATCAGGGGAGATACTGGGATCCGATCTTAAGAACAGCGAAGAATTTTTATAAGAAACCTAAGGATTGGGATGTGCATAAAGGTTTTTCAACCGATGTGATCACAGATCTGGCAACGGGATGGCTTGACAGTATTGATAAGAGCAAACCTTTTTTACTTTTTACACATTTTAAGGCAACTCATGAGCCTTTTGATTATCCGAAAAGGTATAACGATATGTACAAAGATGTAGAATTTCCCGAACCGGAAAATTTGTATGATTTTGGTCCGGAAACTACCGGGAGAACTTTTTCAGGACAAAAACTTGAAAATCTGGCCTGGCGTTATGAGCAGGCTTCAAACGATCCTGATAAATGGTGGTGTCATTATCCGGGATTGCCCTTTTATACCAAAGGGATGGACAGTATACAAGCCAGAAAAGCTACCTATCAAAAATTTATTAAAGATTATTTACGATCTGGAACAGCAATTGATGATAATATAGGGCGGATCTTAGATTATTTAGAAAAGAATAATTTTGCAGATAATACCGTAGTGATCTATACGGCAGATCAGGGATATTTTCTTGGAGAACACGGTTTCTTTGATAAGCGTTTGATCTACGAAGAATCTTTAAGGATACCTTTTGTGATCCGTTATCCCAAAGAATTCAATGGAGGAAAAAGAATTGATGATATTATACTGAATATTGATTTTTCTGCGCTTATGGCAGATTATGCAGGGGTAAAACTTCCCGCATCCATGCAGGGAAGAAGTTTCAGGGAAAACCTAAAGGGAAATACTTCTAAAGACTGGAGGAAATCAGCGTATTATCGCTACTGGCAGAATTATCCGGTAAGGCCGGGGCATTTTGGTATCAGGAATGATCGTTATAAACTGATCTTCTTTTATGGGAGGTCACTGGATATGACGGGTTCATCCAAAGAGAGCACAGAACCTGCCTGGGAATTTTACGATCTTAAAAAAGATCCTAAAGAAGATCACAATGCATACCATGATCCGGAATATTCTGAAATCATCAAAGAGATGAAAGTTGAACTAAAAAAACTCAGAAAGGAGGTGGGAGACACCGATGAGAAATATCCTGAAATGCAACAGATCTTTAAAGAAAAGTGGGATTAAAGTTTGTAAATTTTATAAGTTTAGGAATGCTTTTTTTCTAGATCAATATCTTTTTTTTCGGATCATTACCCAAGTAGAGAAATCATTAACTTTCACCATGAACAGGTAAAACATAGAAAAAGATCGACATAAAATGACAAAAACTACCCAGTAATACAAAAATATGGAAAATAGCATGATTGTATTTTAACTTATTCATACTGTAAAGAATTGCCCCTATGGTATAAAAAATCCCTCCTGCGGCCAGCCATATCAATCCGTTGAGAGGTAAATTATGGATAAGAGGTTTGATGGCAAAAATGATGATCCATCCCATTAAAACATAGGCAAGGGTTGATAGTTTATCAAAGCGTCCGGTAAAGAACAATTTAAAAACAATACCGATCAGTGCCAGTCCCCAGGAGATTCCAAAAATTATCCAGCCAATGGTGCCGTGAAGAACCACCAGAGCAAAAGGGGTATAGGTGCCGGCGATCAGAACATATATAGAAGCATGATCGAATATATTGAGTCGGTTTCTGAGTTTTGGATTCTTTGAATAATGATATAAAGTGGAGGCAGAATAGAGAACGATCAGGCTGGTACCGAAAATAGAAAAACTTGTGATTTGCCATACATCTCCGTAAAGGGAAGAATAAACTACGAGCAAAACGAGGGCAAGGACGCTTAAGATCAATCCGATGGCATGTGTAATTACATTGAGTTTTTCTTCTTTAGGTTCGTAATATCTTACCTCTTTTTCCATTTTTACAATATTATTCTTTTGAATTCAGATCATGTTTCAGTTCATTGTATATGATCTGATGTGTCAATTCTTCAAGTTCTTTCGTTTCTGTGACCTTTTTATCCTTAGTATTTAAAAATTGATGAACACGTCCTCTTATAACTCCCGGGCTGCCGCTAAAGAAAGTAAATGAAAATCTTTTTTTACAATCGTAAAAAGTGATGGGTACAATCGGTATATCAAACATAATGGCCAGACGGAAGGCGCCCGATTTAAATGTATCAAGGATCACACTTTCATCATCAGGTACTTTTCCTTCCGGAAAGATACATACACTCAAACCTTTTTTAAGTCTCTTTTTTGTCTGATTAAAGGCTTCGCTTCTGCTTCTGGAATTATTCCTGTCAACCAGTATGCACGTACGTTTATAAATAAAACCAAAAACAGGAATTTTTGCCAGTTCTTTCTTTCCTACAAAAACAAATGGATTCTTTGTAAGATAAAGCATCAGCATGATATCTATAGTGGAGGTGTGATTTGGGGTAAAAACATAACTTTTATGCTTAATAATTTTCTCATCATAAGTTATTTTTGGAATGAATCCCATACCAAAAAGAATAATCCTGGCCCATAAACGGGCCATTTTATAAAAATAAGGATACCAGTCTTCACGTGAAATTACAACCAAAATTATCGGGGAAAGTATGATGGTTGTGGAAAGTGTCAGCAAATAGAACCATATCCGCCAGAAAAATATGAGTATATATTTTAAAAATTTCATTCGACTCAAAAATAGAAATTTTATTTAAGCTGATCGTTTTTTAACGCCTTAAATAGATCTTTTTTATACGTATTAATATTTATAGTTTAAATAAGAAATATGTATTTTTGCTTCCCAATAATTTAAATACAGAATAAATGTCGAGAATACTCACAGGCGTACAAAGTACGGGAACTCCGCATCTGGGAAACCTTTTAGGGGCGATCATCCCTGCCATTGAAATGTCAAGGAACTCAGAGGAAGAATCTTTTTTGTTTATAGCTGATATGCATTCGCTTACGCAGATAAAAGATGCAAAAATCTTAAAACAAAATACTTACAGTACAGCCGCAACCTGGCTTGCTTTTGGACTTGATGTAGAAAAGATGGTCTTTTATCGTCAGAGTGATGTACCACAGGTAACTGAACTTACGTGGTATCTAAGTTGTTTTTATCCTTATCAAAGACTTACGCTGGCACACAGTTTTAAAGATAAAGCCGACCGTCTGGAAGATGTGAATGCCGGACTTTTTACTTATCCGATGCTGATGGCGGCAGATATTCTGATCTATGATGCTGATGTGGTTCCGGTAGGAAAAGATCAGCTTCAACATCTTGAAATGACACGTGATGTTGCCAATCGTTTTAACCATCAAATGGGAAATACACTGGTACCCCCCAGAGCAAAATTACAGGAAAGTACCATGTATGTTCCGGGTACTGATGGTGATAAAATGAGTAAATCCAAAGGAAATATTATCGATATTTTTCTTCCCGACAAGCAATTACGAAAGCAGATCATGAAGATCAAAACCGATTCCACTCCTTTGGAAGATCCTAAAAATCCTGACACTTGTAATTTATTTGCACTGTATAAACTGGTAGCCTCAAAAGAGCAAACGGAAGAGATGCGTAAAAAATATCTCGAAGGAAATTATGGTTACGGCCATGCCAAACAGGCATTTTTCGAACTGTTGATTGAAAAATATGCCAAAGAAAGAGAATTATATCATTACTATATGGAAAATCTTCCGGAAATTGATAAAGCTCTTGCAGTAGGTGCAGAAAAAGCCCGTAAAGTTGCTGATGAGGTTCTGGGTAGAGTAAGAAATAAATTGGGGTATTAACTTTATTATTCCTGGTTTTTGATATTTAGCCCCTATGTTTGTCAACTACCGAGTACATAGCAACATATTAACTTTGTAGCTTAATCTCTAGATTATAAGCATGAGAAAGGCATTCATTGCCCAGACTCTCTCTTTCCAGCATCAAAATTGAATGATATTTGGAAGGATCTTAATATGTTTCCTATGATTATAATTACTACATTTATAATTGAAAGAAAACGAGATCCAAACACTTATCAATTTCAATTAAATGAAAAAGAAAAATATCTTCAACTCACCTAAAAGTGTATTATTCCTTGTGCTTTCACTTTCTGTTTTTTTTATGTCTGCACAAACCAAACCTGTGGATTATGTAGATCCGCAAATTGGTTCAGTTCATGGCCGGTGGTTTTTTTACACGCCTGCAGCACTTCCTTTCGGGATGGCTAAACTGGCACCACATACCAATGCTTATAAGAGTAAAGGCAGCTGGGGGCCTACAGGTTATGATGACCGGCACAAGTCTATAGAAGGTTTTGGACATTTTCATGAGTTTCAGATCGGAGGTGTGGTTTTTATGCCTACGTTAGGGAAACTTCAAACCGTACCGGGAAGTCTTGAAGAACCTGATCAGGGATACCGTTCCCGATTTGATAAATCTACAGAAAATGCTGAACCGGGGTATTACAGTGTCTTTTTAAAAGATTACCAGATCAAAGCAGAGCTCACAGCAACAAAAAGGGTGGGTTATCACCGTTATACCTTTCCGGAAACGGATCAGGCACATTTGATCGTCGATATTGGTCATAAGCAGGGGGAAAGCAGTGATGTGACCGAGGCTTATGCCGCTTATGCAAATGAGAATGAGATTGAAGGCTATGTAGAAACTTATCCCGAATATGTAAAATTTTGTGATCCCGGTAAAAGGGTGAAAATGTATTTTGTAGCCAGATTGAGTAAAAAACCGGGCTCGGTATTAAATTTTGTAGACCGAGTTCAAAAACTGGGAAATATGACAAAAGGGGTAAACAACGGACTTGTTTTAAACTTTTCTATGAAAAAGAATGAAGTGCTGGAAATTCAAACCGGATTAAGTTATACTTCTTTAGAAAATGCCCGGTTAAACCTGAATAAGGAAAGTGAGAATAATACCTTTGATAAGGTTAGAAAAGAAGCAAAGCAGATATGGAATAAGAAACTAAGCAGAATGAGGGTAGTAGGAGGAAAAAAAGAGGACAGGATCAAGTTCTATACGGGGCTCTATCACGCGTTGCTCGGTCGTGGCCTGGCCAGTGATATCAATGGAAATTATCCTGTAGTTGATGGAAAGACAGGTCAGATTTCTCTTGATGAGAATGGAATTCCGAAATATAGCCATTATAATACCGACGGGATCTGGGGCGGTTTCTGGAACCTGAGCCAGGTATGGGCTCTGGCTTATCCCGATTATTTTACTCAGTATGTTCAATCCAATATCGATTTCTACAAGGAGAGAGGCTGGTTGCACGACGGGGTGGCTACAGGAGTGTATACCAATGGAGTGCAGACTAATTTTCAGGGACTTTTACTCGCTTCCGCTTATAATGTGGGAATTCGTGATTTTGATGTGGAGACAGGGTATAAAGCTGCTTTAAAAAATGAAGTAGAATATCATGGCCGTAATCTGGGGAATGGAAAATATGACCTCAGTTACTTTGTCAAGGATAAATATGTTCCTTATAAAGACACTACTATTTCCAACGGATGGGTGTTTAATTTTGGAGCTTCTCATACCCTGGAATACAGTTTTAGTTCGTATGCAGTTGCTCAGATGGCCCGCTCTTTAGGAAAGAAAGATGATTATAAAAAGCTGATACAACAGGCCGGTTATTATAAAAATATCTTTGATCCTGAAACAAAATACATCCGGCCAAAGACAGAGGAAGGTAAGTTTATTAAGAATTTTGATCCGATGAAAGCCTGGGATGGTTTTCAGGAAGGAAATGCTTTTCAATATACCTGGTATGTTCCACATGATCCTATAGCGCTAATTGGTCTGATAGGAAAGGATCTTTTTAATAAGCGTCTGGAAACCATGTTTGATGATGCGCAAAGAAGTATGTTTGGCGGAGGATCTGAAGAGATACACAGTTTCTCCGGAGTTGAAAAATTATACAATCATGGGAATCAACCGTGTTTGCATGATGCCTGGTTATTTAACTATTCGGGGAAACCCTGGCTGACTCAAAAATGGACTCGCACGATCTGTGATGAATTTTATGGTACAGAGCCTTTGCATGGTTATGGAATAGGGCAGGATGAAGATCAGGGTCAGCTTGGTGCCTGGTATGTTATGGTTTCGATGGGGCTGTTTGATGTTCAGGGACATACTTCTTCCAGGCCTTCTTTCCAGTTTGGAAGTCCGTTATTTGAAAAGATCACTATCCAACTGGATCAAAAATATTTTAAAGGAAAAGAACTTGTTCTGGAAGTTAAGAATCAAAGTCGGGAAAAACCGTATATACAATCCTTATCATGGAATGGGAAAGCAGTAAAGAATAACTGGATCTACAGGGATATTTTGATGAAAGGAGGAACACTTACTTTTGTAATGGGACCTAAACCCAATAAAACATGGGGATTGGAAACCTTACCGCCTTCTATGACTACTGAAGAATAATCCTTTTTTGATTTGAGTTTAGTTTGCAAAACAATATTGTCTCCTTAGTACAGTCAGGGCCTTTTTAAATCTTTCAACTGCGCTTAGGGAGACAATATTTTAAAAAATAATCGTCCTTACTTCTCTTTATTAATCAATCCCAGGAATAGTAAATAAACAGCACAGACAACCAGTACAAAGATTCCGGCGGGTAACCAGATATCCATTGCCAGTCCAACAATAAAGGGAATAATGGCGCCTCCACTGATGGCCATCATCATCAAACCCGATATTTCGTTTGACCGTTCGGGCATTTTACCAACGGTAATTGAAAAGATAAGTGGGAAAATATTAGAAATACCAAGGCTTACAATAAATATGAGGATCCATGCAGCAACTTCACCTGTTGTAAATACCAGGGCAGTAAGTGCTATAATGGCCAGAATTGAGGAACCCACTAAAAATTTACGGGGTACAAATTTTGTTAGCAGGATTGCACCAACAAAAGTACCGATCATCTTTGCAAAGAAGTACATTGATTTTCCATATTTAGCTGTTTCTGCATCAATACCAATCTTCTGTTCCAGGAAATTACCAATATTTGAGTTCATGGCTACATCAATTCCAACCACTAGAAATATTCCCATAACCATCATCAGAACATACTTGTTCTTTAGTAATTTGAAACAAGATGAAAGCGTAGCACCACCGCTGTCTGAACTGCTTTCTTCCACTTTTACAGAGGCAAGCCATGCCCATGAAAGGAAGGCGATAAATCCAAAGAGATATAATCCGTAACGCCAGGTTCCTTCTCCTGAGGTATCTCCAAATAAAACAGCCAGTTTAGGGCCAATAACAGCAGCAACAAAAGGGCCGATCATGGACCCAATCGATTTCAGGAACTGAGAAAAACTCATATAACTGGAAGCCTTGTCGGAAGGAACAATATCAACCAGTAATGGGTTGGCAGAAACCTGAATAATTGTATTTCCAATTCCGAGTAAAGCAAAAGCAATAAGGATAACAGGCAATGTATTACCAAAAATTGGAACAAAAAGACCAATGGCAGTAATCAGTATTCCCACATTAAGAACTTTCTTTTTTCCTATTTTATCCTGCCATATTCCCACCGGAACAGATAATAAAAAGAACCAGATAAATGCCACAAAAGGAATCAGCTGAAGAATATATCGTGGTGTATTAGCACTCTGTTTTAATTCATCTACTCCCGTACCTACCAGATCGGCAAAGCTCATAACAAAAAATACCATGAGTACCGGAATTAAATGTTGAAGTTTAATTTTTTTTGTTGTCATAATAAAGTTGGATTAAATATTTGGCAAATCATTTTTAACCTGCTCCCAGAAATCAGGTTCGAATAAACGGGCACTGCCAATTATAGCAGCTTCTTCCATCAAAGAAGAAATAATAAATTTTGTATCAAGCCCTTCATTTTTAAGATCTTCTTTTGTTACAGGCAGGAAAAGATCACTTGCATTGGAAATATTTCCTCCCATCACGATCAGGTCGGGTTGATAGGTTTTTAAAAAGGGGATTAAAAATTCGGCAAGATTATGACCGAATTCTTTAAAGGCTTCATCAGAAAATTTGTTTTTTGCATTTGCAATTTCTTTTACACCTTTAACTTTC
The DNA here is from genome assembly GCA_024762795.1 of Flavobacteriaceae bacterium. GTDB lineage: Bacteria > Bacteroidota > Bacteroidia > Flavobacteriales > Flavobacteriaceae > Namhaeicola. The sequence goes on from JANTGS010000009.1 coordinate 12,663, forward strand.
TCACCTGAAAGCTCTTTGTATTTTTTTATAAACCAGCGAGTGGAAAAGCATTCATCGGCGATTCCCTCTTTAAATTTTTTATCCCAGAGGCAACCGTCTTCAGGAACATCAGGAGCCTCTACCTGAGGGATTCCATCTTTGATGAAAGAAGAGCCAAATCCTGTTCCCAAAGTTATGGCAATAATCTTTTTGCTGTTCTTTGCTTCTCCCATTTTCGCTACCCCTACACCAAAGGAGGTTGCATCGTTCAAATATCTTAATTCATAGCTGGAACCATTGAGAAAGCGGATCAGTTCATCAGATACTGAGACCTTAAAAAGATTCTCATATTTATCATTGGTCTCAAACATAGCTATGCCGGTTTTGTAAACAAAGGGGCCAGGCATGGCAAAACCTATTCTTTTAAGACCAGTTAGTGAGGCATTTTTAATCGATTGATTGATTGCCTGACTCCATGACTCCATAATAGAATCTTTAGAGGCCTTGTTATCTACTTTTTTGGTAATTAATGTTCCGTCAATGATCTGCAATTTATCCATATCCACTGCAGCACTGCTAATGTGGCTTCCCCCAATATCAACTCCGATAACAATATTTTTATTCATGTTCTATCATTTTTTAAATTCTCTTTTTATATCAATATCATAAGTGAAAAAATCTGTTTTATAATAAACTATATTATATTCTACAGGCCGGTTACCCGAATCGAATACAATTCGCTCTCTTTCTAAAACAGGGTCATTTTGATCAGTATTAAGTATTTTCGCCAGATCTTTACCTGCTATTATGGCTCTTAATCTTTCTCTGGAAACAGTGACAATAGTATCATGTTTTTTTTCCAGAAGATCATACAAAGGTTTTTTAAAATTATCCTGATCCGAAATGCCTGTTCTGGGATGAAAATAAGAGATCGAGTAAAGGTATTTGGCCTCTTTCGATCCGCGGATCTTTTTCAGGCACCATATTTTTTGTGGTTTGGAAATAGACAGGGCTTTATACACTTCATCATCAGCCTGGACTATAGAAATATCAATTAGATAATTCACAACATCAATGCCTTGTAACTTCATTTCTTTTGTAAAACTGATCCAGTTATCCAGCCGGGTGGAGATCTTTTTTTGAATCACTTTACTGCCTACACCTTTTTTTCTTTCGATCAAGCCTTCTTGTACCAGTTTATGAATAGCCTGGCGGATGGTATTTCTCGAAACACCAAATTTTTTAGATAAGCTTTCCTCTTTGGGTAGAAGATTCGTACCATTGATAAATTTTTTATCTTTTATCAGTTCTCTGAGATAAGCCTCAATTTGTGCATGATAGGGAACAGAACTATCTGTGTCCAGTATAAAATTTGTATAGGATTTGCTTTTGGGCATGATTAGTATTTATACATCAAAGGCTTAGTTTGTATAATCCTCAAATATAAGAATTATATCATATAGCACTCCTGCAGAACCCTTAAATGTTGCCGATCCTTTGGGTTTGTTATCCACGGTGTACCATTCAAAAAAACCATCGTTTTTAACCACTCTTTTCATCATCGGCTGAGCCTGATCATAAGCCTCCTTCATAAAACCGTTTTCTGCGAGAGCAATGATCATCCTTCCGCCAAACCAGGTCCAGTCGCCTCCGTTCTGGTATCCGTAAGGATACATACCTTTATTTTTAAAGGTTCCTTTCGGATAGGGAGGATACAGAGTCAGGCCAATGCTTCCCGCACCGGATTTCTTAACATTATCAATCATTTTTTTCAAAGAAACTTTTATCTGTTTTTTGTTTAAGAGTCCGGCCTGTATGGCAACGGCAGTTCCTCCGTGATAATAGATCTTATTTTCATCAAAAGTATCAGGAAAAGGAGATCCGTTGAGGTAAATATGAGGAATAAACTTCTGATTCTTTTCGTCCCAGAGATATTTCATGGTATTTTCAGCTACGGAATCGTGAATAGCTTGCCATCTCTTTTGGCTTTCCGGAACCATTTCCATCAGATTGTTCAAGGCGATAAGAAACATGGCATTATCATAGATATCGATAGCAAGATGAGAATCTTTGGTTAGGAAAACCCCCCAGTCATGTTCGGGTTGTACATCTCCCCAGTCGGCCGTGGTAGCTCCCGAGATCAAACCATATTTGTTATTAAATCTTTTCCTCATAAGAAAATCCATTGCCCATTCCAATCTTTCTGCTACAGTTTTATCGCCTATTTTTTCTTTAAGAAAATCGTGTTCGCCACTTTTTTTGATATACCGGTAAACTCCCTGAACCAGTGAAGTTTCCTGATCGGTTTCAACCGTATTCTTATGCCCGGCATATTGCTTTTCCAGATCGGTAAAAATAAAATCATAGCCTACTTTTACAGGTTTTGCTTTCTCTTTTGGAATAAATCCGTCGATGATATTTCCGTCATCTCCCTGTAATCTAAAAAAAACTCTTAAGTTCTCTTTAAGTTTTTCTTTAGGGTAAACTTCAGCAGCAAGATCGATAAAAGTCGTATAATCTCTAATCCATACTTCGGCATAGTCATCTCCTGCATTAAAGCCCTTTTTGATTACTTCAAGAGCTTTTGCTTTAACAATTGGCAGTGTGGAGTCATTTTTAATTTCCTCTTTTAAAGGATCTACCGGTTTACTTTGTTTTTTATTACCCTTACAAGATAAGATCAGACTTGCAGTAAAGATTAAAATTAGTATTCGTTTCATGGTGTTGTTTTATTTTAGTTGTTTTCTATTCCCCAGTTTTTGTTGGGTTCAGGCCCCATTTCCAGGATGAGTTCTCCACCGTTTAATAATTCTGAAACAGGAAATTTAAAACTATTGAGATCATTTCCGTTCAATAAAGCTTTTTGGATGTAAATATTTTTTCTTCTGTTATTTAACGCCTTGATAATAAATTGTTTTCCACGGCCATATCTGTTTCCCAGGTCTATATGGATCTCGTCAAAAAGAGGACTGCCGATCTCATAAACAGGATTAGAATTAGTCCCTCCGTCGGTTTGAAAAAGCCCAATGGCATTCATCACAAACCAGGCACTCATTTGCCCCTGATCTTCATCCCCCAGATAAGCGTCTGAAATACCATAACCGTAATATCTTTCCATGATGGCTCTGCTCCATTTCTGGGTGAGCCAGGGTTTTCCTGCCCAGTTGAATAAAAAGGCAAAATGCATCGATTGCTGGTTTCCCTGTACCACAGGATAATCCCAATACTGATCATTAGGGCCGTTAAAACGCCATTGATAACTTTCTTTAAATCCCCATTCCAGTCTGTCTGTAAAGGTTTTCTTTCCAATTTTGTCAATAAGGTCGGGAACATCATGAGGGACGAAAAAAGTAAGTTGCCAGGCATTTCCTTCCACATAATGGTGGTTAGCCCCCGATTTAAAAGGATCAAAATCTTTAAGCCAGTTTCCTTCAGAGTCTTTCATTCTGGCAAAACCTGTTTCGGGATCGATTACATTTTTCCACCAGTTGCTTCGCGCTTTAAATATCTTATAAAGCTCTTCTTTTCCCAATGATCGTGCAAACTGATATACCGCCCAGTCATCAAAACTGTATTCTAATGAATTTGAAAACCGGCCTTTATCGTAAGGCACATACTTGTGTTCAAGATAAACTTTCAGATCCCTGTTTCCGGCAAGTCCGCCTCCCACTTTTTGAGCAGGTGTAGTTTGCATTTTAACAACAGCTTCAAAAGCTTTTTCAATATTAAAATCGCGAATTCCCATCTGATAAGCTCCCACAATTAACGGGATCTCATGCTCGGCTACCATAACCGGAATATATTCCATCCCGGCAGGTCCTTTGGCCAACCATCCGCTGTTGTTGTACATGGCCAGTTGTGATCTGACCCATCTGCCCGACCATTCGGGGGTAACCAGATTCCAAAACTGATTCAGATTCCAAAAGGTATTCCAGAATGCATCACATCCCAGTGCCATACTGTTTGGATCCTTAAATTGTCTGATAATCTCATCGGCATCCCTCCATTCGCCATTTACATCACTAAAAGTATTTCTGCTGGCAAGCGCCCTGTACATATTGGTGTAAAATCGTTTTTTTTCTCTTTTATCATTGCTTTTAATGCTGAGTCTTGACAAAAGTTTGTTCCACGTCATTCGGTTATTCTGTACAACAGCATTAAAATTCCAGTTGAAAGGATCTGAAATTTCCTTTTTTAAGTTTAAGGAAGCATTTTCAATGCTTACATAGGAAATGCCGGTTCTTAATTGAATAACCCGTTGTTTTTTAGTGTTAAATTCAACAAACATTCCAGCCTGTTTTACAGCTTTTGTTTTAAGATTCTGATTTTCATTAATCTTATTGTTTACCCATGAGCCATAAGAAAGAATAGGCTGATCGAATTCAAAAACAAAATGTACTATATATTCCTGATCGATTCCGCCAGACCAGGTGTTGGGCGAGATCTGATGGCTGTACCCTTCAATTTTGTAATCAGAAACTTTATTTATTTCGGCATCAAGTACATTGTAGGCGTATTCAGCTGGGATGGTCAGGTCGATCATAATTCTTCCGTTGGCTCCTTTTTTAAAAGTGTATCTTTGAAATCCGGCACGGGTTGTAGAAGTGAGTTCCGCTGTAATATCGGTATCGATAAGATCTACCTTATAAAGCCCTATAGATGCTTTTTCAGATTTTTTATCAATTCTCGAGCGGTATCCGCTTTCTGGGTCATTCTGATCTCCCACGGTAGTTTTCAAGATTCCCTGGGTAGGGAAAGTGCCCAGACCGGTCATGGTCCATTCATGGATATGACTAAAAGTACCGATTGACTCAAAAGTAGGGTCGTAACCTGCCTGCCAGCCACCATTCTGATTGTCGGGGCTGAGTTTTACCATACTGAAAGGCATCCACGGCCCCGGAGCGATCATCCACCTCGAGTGCGCCGTTCCCATAAGGGTATTTACATAATCAGCCGGGAGTTGTAATTTTTGAGGTGATCGGACAACAGTTGCTTCTCTGATCAGTTTATTATCGATAAAGATCTTGTATTCACTTTCTTTTTTTGATAAAACCGTCGGCATTGACACCTCGGGCAAGTAAGAGCCTTGTTCTATACGCTGCTTAAGAATGATCTTATTATCGAGCATAATTTTTAGAATTGGAGTATTTTGAAGATGTACAATATCTACAAGCAGGGGTTGAAAACGTTTGTTATTGCTTGTAATTTCATAATCTGCAGAAGTAACAGAACGCAGAAGGATATCATTGGCTTTTAGTATTTTAATAGGTTTATCAGCGGTTAATTTTATTTGATCGAATGCAATCCAGCCTCCGTTCAAAAGGGTCATTTCTATTTCGTTAAAGCCTTCTTTTAACAGTCTTTCCGGAAGGTCGATACTTACTCTTTGTTCATTATTTTTATTCGTTTTTCCTGAGGTCAATGCTTTTCCGGAACCCTTCTTTAATTTAAAATACCAAGATTTATTGTTGATAAGAATTTTAAGATACGGAGGAAGAGAATCTGTATCAATAAGGTCTATAGATAATTTAAAATGGGTATTCTTTTTAAATGCAGATAATTCAAAATCAATTTTTTGCACATGAGAGCGTATTCCCGAAGTAGTTCCTGTACCTGCCCATCCGTTCTCAGGACCGGGAAGCACATAAGGGCAGTCTTTTTCCGGATCGTGAAAGCCAATCAGAAAGAACCGGTCTTCAAAGCCAAAATCATTTTTTATATAGTTTTTGTACTGATCTGGATATAAGGCCATTCCCTGAGCACTGTTGTCAGATTTTCCAATCTCCCAAACAGTATTTATCTGAGAAAAAGCGGTTAAAGTAAAAAGTAAAAATGCAATAAGAAATTGAAATTGTTTTAGCATAATTAGAATTTTAGCAGGCTTCATCCTTTACAAAGGAAACAATTAATTTTGCCAGTGTACTCCCTTTATTAATAATTTTATATTTCTTGGCAGCTGCAGGAATGGCAAAGGTTTCTGCATAGTTAAAAATCTGATGTACTCCCTGATCGGTGATCAGTTCGATCGACTCTCCCTCAACAAGCATTAGGATATGACATTGATTGTGAGTTTGAATCTCAATATTGGTATTGAATTCATATCTGTAAATATTATAAAAATGATCGTGATGTGTTGGTAAATGAATTTTTTCCCAGTCGATACCCGTTTCTGCTACTTCAGGCTTTGAAATAAGGCTTTCTTCTACAACGCTGCCCTTTCGGCTAAAATCCAGATTCTCGAAGGCACGGTCAATGTTCAGAGGTCTGGGATTTCCATCGAGGTCAAGTCGTTGCCAGTCGTACATTTTAAAGGTGTATGTATAAGGTGTAGAACTGATCTCTAAAACAAGGTTGTTTATTCCTGAGCAGTGTACTGTCCCGTTTGGAATCAGAAATAGATCGTGTTTCTTGGCTGGAAATTTCTGTATATATTTTTTAATATTCAAAACCTCTTTGGTTTTAAAACTGTTTTTTAGTTCCCTTTTAAAATGGTCAGGATTTATATCCTCATGAAAGCCAAGATATACTGTAGCGTCTTTTTCAGCATCCAGAATATAATAGGTCTCATCCTGAGTGAAATTCTCTCCGAATTCTTTTTTGATGTAATCTGTTTTAGGATGGCACTGTACCGAAAGATTTCCACCGTTAAAAGTGTCGAGAAAATCAAAACGAATGGGGAATTCATCCTGAAACCTTTTAAAAGCTTTCCCCAGTATGTTTTTTCCGGCATGGTACATCAGAAAATCAAAGGAAATTTCTAAAAGATAGCCTTGATTTTCTAACATCAGTCCGTTTTCAGGTGTGATCATTTCAAACGACCAGGCGTAATTAGGTACCTCATTATTTAATTGTTCAAAGTGTTCTTTCATCCAGCTGCCACCCCATACGCCGGGTTCAAACCACGGTCTCACTCTGAAGAAATTCACACTCATATCATCAAGAGTTCTTCTCATATCATCGCCTTGGATCCATACAGGATGTTTCGGGCGTTGCTGGTCTACCACAAAATCAATTTCAGGCAATAGGCTTTTCTTTTTCTTGTTCAGTACAATCCAGTCAACAAAATAGAAATGTTTATATGTTTGTTTGGGATCTTTTGTACCTTTAAGTCCGATATTTGTAACCGAACCTGATCTCATACGGTATTTCAGTTCATTCTTTGGAAGGTCAAAATAGAGTAAAAGTCCTTTCTTTTTAGCCAGGGAAGCCCCTGTACCATAAATAATTGTGATATCTGTATTCTTTTCTAAAGTGATATTTTTAAGTTTTTTTTTATTGAAAAGATCGATCAGGTCTAAGCTTGTGATCTTTCCAAATACAGGGTCGTTACCTCCTAAAAAAGGTGATACGGTATTAATAATATCCGATTCAGATTTTATATAATCATCGATAGCTATTAAAGATACTTTTTTCTCTTTAAGTGTTAGTAAGTGAATGAAATTACTGATAATTTCCATCCAGTCTATTCCGGTATAACCTTCCAGAATGATACATTTTTCATTTTGTATTTCGTCGACCAGTGTGTTATATCCTTCATTTATCTTTCCCGATTTTACAGGGAAAGAGGGGTAGATATCATAGGTTTTCTTTGAATTGTAATTCTTCTTAAGAGGGGCAAGGAATTGTTTGGTTTGTCTGTTCACAATTTTATATAAAACTCAAAAATACAAAAAAATAATATGTACATATGTTTAAACATATAAAATAAAAAAGGTACAGAAAATGTTAAAGAAATTTTGGTTTATATGTTGTGTTTAACAAAATATTCAAAAAAACATCTATGGTTTATGCTTTATAACTATGTTTTTATGCCGTTAGTCGAAAAAAGAGTTAAGAAATTGTTTAAATATCGTTAAATTTACATTTGTATTAATTCAAACTTATAAATCTTATGACTCAAAAAGTATTAAGACTGTTGTTTCTGATTGGTATTTTTAGTATTCAATCTTTTTATGCCCAGACAACAGTAACAGGAAAAATTACCGATGCACTGGATGGAGAACCATTACCGGGTGTGAACGTAATTGTTAAGGGGACTTCACATGGAGTCTCGTCAGATTTTGATGGGAATTACAGTATCAGTTTAGAGGATTCAAATGTAGTTTTGGTATTTTCTTTTATCGGTTATTCCGATAAAGAAGTATCTGTTAATGGCCAAAGCCTTATTAACGTGAAGATGGAACAAAGTACTGAAGCTCTGGATGAGGTGGTAGTAACAGCTTTAGGTATTAAGAAGGAAACTAAGGCCTTAGGTTACTCACTCACCGAACTAAAAGGTGATGAGATGGCAAAAATTCCGGAAACTAATGCGATCAATGCCTTACAAGGTAAAGTAGCAGGGGTTAACATTACCCAGAATGCAACGGGTGCTGCGGGATCCAGTAGGGTAGTGATCAGGGGTGCCAGTTCCTTAACCGGTAACAACCAGCCACTTTACGTTGTTGATGGTATTCCTATCAGTAACGAAAATAACGGATCAGCCGGTATGTGGGGTGGTTCTGACGGTGGAGATGGTATTTCCAGTATTAACTCGCAGGATATTGCATCGATCAGTGTGTTGAAAGGTGGAGCTGCATCAGCGCTTTACGGATCAAGAGCCTCGAATGGTGTTATTATCGTAACAACAAAAACAGGTAAAGGTCAGGAAGGATTTGGTGTAGAGTACAACACTTCTTACACCTTTGACAAAGTGGATACTTCTTTACAGGATTTCCAAACCAGTTACGGTCAGGGCCGAAGAGGTGCCAAGCCTTCAAGTCAGGAAGAAGCCTTTGATATGGGATTAAGCTCATGGGGTCCGAAACTTGACGGCAGTGGAGTTGTACAATGGGATGGTGAAATCAGACCCTATTCTTATGTAGGAAGTAATGTTAACAGATTTTACAGAACAGGGTCAACTTTTATCAATACACTTGCATTGTCTAATTCAAAAGAAAATCTAACTTACCGTTTTTCTGCAACAGACCTTGACAATGAAGATGTAATGCCAAATTCAGGAGTGAACAGAAAAACGTTTAATGTGAGTGTAAACTCAAAAATGGCAGAAAAATTAACCTCAACAGTTAATGCCCAGTACATAATTGAGAAAGCGAACAACCGGCCAAGATTATCAGATGCTCCGGGTAACGCAAACTACACAGTAGCCATGCTTTCTCCTAACGTTGATGTAAGAACAATGAAACCGGGAACAAATTCTGATGGTTCTGAGCGCAGATATTCAAGTAATGTTTATTCTCAAAACCCATATTTTGCTGCTTACAACTTTAGAAATGAAGATACCAAGAACAGGATCATTGCCAATACTACTTTAAAATATGATATTACCGATTGGTTATACATCATGGGTAGAGCGGGTATTGACCATTATACTATTAAAAAGACAAGTGTAGAGCCATGGGGTACTGCTTACAAACCCTTGGGTTCTATCAGGGAAACTGAGATCAGATACAGTCAGGTGGATATGGATGCCATGTTAGGTTATAATGATCAATTCGTTGATGATAAGTTTGGTATTTCTGCTTTTGTGGGAGTTAACTCTAACTCAATTGAAAGTGAAAGTCTTCATTTGAACGGATCAAATTTTATTGTACCGGGCCTTGAAGATATTGCCAATACAGAAAATCAGTCAAGAAGCAGGGGGTATAGTATGAGAAAGATCGGTTCTGTTTATGGTTCTGCAGAATTCTCCTGGGATAATTTTGCATATTTAACTATTACTGGTAGAAATGACTGGTTCTCTACCTTATCTTATCCTGGAAAAACTACTCCTAATGATGATTTTTACCCATCAGTGAATGGTAGTTTGGTGTTATCTGAATTATTTGATATGGGTAATGCTGTTAACTTCCTGAAATTAAGAGGAGGTTGGTCAGAAGTAGCCGGTGGAGCTGATGCAGCTTATCAGTTGGCTTTGACCTATCAAATTTTCGGACAAGGACATTTAGGTCAGCCCACGGGTGATATTACCAATGGTTCTGTACCTAATGCAAATCTGATTCCTTATTCTAAAACGGAAACTGAAATAGGTATCGACGGTCGTTTATTCTCTAACCGACTGAATTTTGACGTAGCCTATTATACCAATCGTACTGATAATGATATCGTTCCTGTTTCCGCTTCCGAATGGTCAGGTTACGGATCTGCTTTAGCAAATATAGGAGTTGTAGAAAATAAAGGGGTTGAAGTACTGTTATCTGGAAAACCAATTCTTACAGATAATTTTTACTGGAACACAAGCTTTAACTATGCTTATAATGATGGTAAGGTTGTTTCAACCAATGAAACCGGAAGCGATATCGGTTTAGGATCTGCAAGATCAAGAAACGTTGAGATCAAACAAATTGTTGGTGAAGATTTTGGTTCAATTGTAGGGGTATCTTATGTTAGAGATGATGCCGGAAGTATCGTTTATGATATTGACGGTGACGGAGTACCATTAGCACAAAGAGGACCAAGAAAAATTCTTGGAGTTGGAGTAGCACCAACACAGTGGGGTTGGGCAAATACTTTCTCATTTAAGAATTTTAACCTTTATATGTTGATCGATGGTAAAATGGGAGGTCAGATCTTCTCAGGAACCAATACCAACCTTTATGGAAATGGTTTACATAAAGAAACACTGAATGGTAGAGAAGGCGGACTTGAAGTTACAGGTATAGATGCTGCAACCGGTAGTTCATTTACAACAGTAGTTGCTCCGGAAAATCTGTCAACTTATTATGGCAGAATTAGCAGTATTGCTGAAGAATTTGTTTCTGATGCCGATTATATTAAATTCAGACAATTGAGTATTGGTTACTCTTTACCAGGTAGTTTGTTGGATAATATCTTCCTTGAGAAAGTAGATCTATCATTTATAGCTACAAACCTTTTCTATATTCAAAGGAGTGTTGATAATATTGATCCTGAATCTGCTTATAATGTTGGAAACGCTCAAGGACTTGAATATTTTGGTGTTCCTGCTACAAAGAGTTATGGATTCAGTTTAAATGTTAAATTCTAGAAAACTTAATTATGAAAAAAACAATTTATATATTATTATTTGCACTCGTTTTTAGTGCATGTGATAAAGGATTTGATGAGATTAATATCAATCCTACAAAGCCATCACAGATCGATGTTCGAAATAAGATGACAGCCGTTGAGCTGTTTACATCGGGTAGACGTTACGAAAGCTGGAGAGCAAATTTGATCTACAGTTCAACAATGATGCAGCATTTTGCTACAACAGCAGGATACTGGGCAGGGGATAAATACACTTGGAATCGTGGTTATGCAGCTTCTTTGATCGATGCTTATACAACCTCTGCGGTAAAGAATGTTGAAGATATGATGCTACAGTTAGAAACTGAAGAGGCACCAAAAGAGATGAAGGCAGTAACAAGAATTTTAAGAGTGTTTATTTATCACCGACTGACTGATATGTATGGAGATATTCCTTATTCTGAAGCAGGTAAAGGGGTAATTGAAGGAATCTTAACCCCAAAATATGATGCGCAAAGTGCTATCTATGCTGATATGTTAAAAGAACTGGAGCAATCTGCTGCTGATCTGAGTACAGGTGATTCAGGTTTTGGATCTGCTGATATTATGTTTCAGGGTGATCAGGGTAAATGGAAAAGATTTGCAAACTCTATGATGTTGCGTCTTGCTTTACGTATGATCAAAGTTGATCCTGCAGGAGCTAAAGAGTGGGCAACAAAAGCTATCAATGGTGGTGTAATGACCTCTAATGATGATATTGCCTACATTCAACATACAGCAGGTCCGGAAGGAATCAATAAAAATGGAAACGGTGAGGTATTTACTGTTGATGGAAGTCCTCGTATGAGCGATACTTTTATAGGTTTCTTACAGGATGATCCAAGATTACCTATTTTGGCATGGAGAAGAGGCGACCATAGTACAGATCCTGCAGATCTGAAAGGATTACCTAATGGATTAGACCTTACAATGCTTAAAGAATTAACAGGAGAAGAAAATACAGATGCTTATGCTGAGCCTAACAGAAGTATTATAACAGGTGAAGATGCGCCAATGTTCTTCCAGACTTACGCAGAAGCTGAGTTTATGCTTGCTGAAGCAGGAGTGCGTTGGGGGCTTGCAGGGGATCCTGAAGAACACTATAACAATGGGGTTAGAGCAGCTATGAAAATGCTAGAATTATATACTCCTGATGCTGCTATCAGTGATGCAGCTATTGATACTTATCTCGCTGCACATCCTTACGATTCAGCAAATGCTATTGAGCAGATCAATACGCAATACTGGATTGCAACTTTCCTGAATGAATATGAAACTTTTGCAAACTGGAGAAGAGTAGGATACCCAAGATTGACTCCTATAAATTATCCTGGAAATGTAACTAATGGTACTATTCCAAGAAGACTTACTTATCCGTCAAGTGAAGAAAGTAACAATGCCGAGAATCTTGCTGCAGCAATTGCTGCTCAGGGTCCTGATGAACTAACTACCAGAGTATGGTGGGATACACCGGGAGGTTCTGAATAAGTTAATAAATATTTATTTTGAAAAAAACTGTAAGGGAGGGTTACATTACTCTCCCTTCTTTTTTGTAATTTTATTTTTTAAAACAATACTTAAAAACTGATGAAAAATTTATTCTATTTCTTTTTTTTGATAGGTTTTGTAAATGCGTTTTCGCAGAATTCAAGATTATTCACCAAACTGAATTCTGCCCAAACAGGAGTTAGCTTTAACAATAAGATCAAAGATGATAAGGATAAAAATATCTTATTGTATGCCAATTTCTACGGAGGTGCAGGGGTGGGCGTAGGAGACTTTAATAATGATGGTCTTCAGGATCTGTATTTCGCAGGAAATATTGTGGGAGATAAGCTTTATTACAATCAGGGAGATTTTAAATTTAAAGAAGTAACTCAATCCGCAGGAATTGTAAACGATAAAGGTTGGTCTTCCAGTGTGGTCGTAGCCGATATCAATAACGACGGCTACCTCGATATTTATGTCACGAAAGAACTCTATGATCATCAACCAGAATTGCGAAAGAATAAATTGTATGTCAATCAGGGGAATGGAACTTTTGTTGAAAAAGCAGAGGAATATGGAGTTGCCAATACAGAAAGAACACGAAATGCCACCTTTTTCGATTATAATAAGGATGGTTATCTTGACCTTTTTATTTTGAATCAGCCTCCCAATCCGGGCAGCTATTCCGAGTATTTTGGCACCAAATTACTGCAACCTCAATACGCATCAAGATTATATCAAAACATAAAAGGAAAAGGATTTAAGGATGTTACGGGAAAAGCAGGTTTGCTGAGAACCAGTTTTCCTAACTCGGTTTCTGCAAGCGATCTGAATAATGACGGATGGGTAGATCTGTATGTTACCAATGACTTCTTTGTGCCTGATTTTATCTATATCAATAACAAGAACGGAACCTTTACCAATATTGCAAACTCCGCTTTAAACCATATGTCCTACTACAGCATGGGGGTGGATGTAGCAGATATTGATGATGATGGTTTTCTGGATATTTATGTGCTGGATATGGTGGCGGATGATAATTTCCGGTTAAAATCAAATATGAGTGGTATGAATATTTCAGCCTTTTGGAATGTGGTTCGTAACGGAGGCCATTATCAGTATATGTTCAATACCTTTCAGTTAAATAACGGGAATAATACCTTTAGTGATATAGCACAGCTGGGAAATATTGCAGCCACCGACTGGAGCTGGACCAACCTTATTGCAGATTATGACAATGATGGAAAAAAGGATATTTTCGTTACCAATGGTCTTTTAAGGGATATCAGAAATACGGATGCTTCAAAAGCCGTAGGAAAATATGTAATCGATACGGCAAATAAGTGGGTAAAAGACAATCCTAACGGAGGAGAGGTTACCATCTGGGATATTCTTGATCTCGATAAAACACTTGCTTTGGTGCCCTCTCAAAAACTTTCAAATTTTGCTTTTAAAAATAATGGAGATTACAATTTTAAGAATGTTGCTGCCGAATGGGGACTGGATCAAAAATCTTTTTCAAATGGCGCTTCGTATGTTGATCTGGACAATGATGGTGATCTCGATCTGGTTGTAAATAATATCAACGAGGAAGCCTTTATCTATAAAAATAATTCAAAAAATAACTTTTTAAGAATAGAGCTAAAAAGTAAAAAGAATAAGCCGATTTTTGGAACAAGGGTTGAAATTAAAACCGGCGATAAGTCTCAGTTTTATGAAACCACCAACGTAAGAGGTATTTACTCTACAAGTGAACCCTTTGTGCATTTTGGGTTAAAGGATATTTCTATCGCAGATGAGGTAATTGTAAAATGGCCGGACAACAAGGAAACCCATCTTAAAAATATAAAGTCCAACCAAAAACTAAGGCTCTTTATGGAGGATGCCATTGCGTTAAAAAATAAAAAAGAGAAGGATAAACCAAAACTGTTTAAAGGGGTTACTGAGGAGAATTTAATCTCCTATAGATATACCGAAAATGATTTCGACGATTTTAAATATCAGGTGTTATTGCCACATAAGATGTCGCAGTTTGGTCCGGCCCTGGCAGTTTCAGATGTGAATAATGACGGACTTGAGGATGTTTTTGTAGGAGCTGCAGTGGGTTATGAAGGGAAATTATTTATTCAGAGTTCAAAAGGTAAATTTAAACTGAGTACCCAAAACGATTTTAAATCGGATATTCTTAGTGAAGATCTCGACGCTGTTTTCTTTGATGTTGATAAGGATGGAGATAACGATCTGTATGTTGTAAGCGGAGGAAATGAATATAAAGCCGGCGACAGCAAATATGCTGACAGATTGTATCTGAATGATGGAAAAGGAAAATTTACTAAAGCCAAGAAGCAACTCGATAAATTCAATATAAGTGGTAGTGTTGTAGTCCCTGCCGATTTTGATGGAGATGGAGATGTCGATCTTTTTGTTGGGGGCAGGCAAACACCTCATCAGTATCCGTTACCAGCGGATAGTAAGTTGATTGAGAACAGAAATGGTAAGCTGGTTGATGTGACCAAAGAAAAAGCCCGCGAATTGTTTAAAATAGGAATGGTTACAGATGCCATCTGGACAGATTATGATAATGATAAAGATTTTGATCTGATCCTTGTGGGGGAATGGATGCCGATTACCGTCTTTGAGAATGATCAGAATAAATTAAAGAAAGTTTCAATACCCGATCTTGCTGAAACTGCTGGTTGGTGGTTCAGTATTGATCAGGCCGATTTTGACGGAGATGGAGATATGGATTATATCGTTGGAAACCTGGGCTTGAATTATAAGTATAAAACTATCAAAGACAAACCTTTTGATGTGTATTATGAAGATTTTGATAAGAACGGATCAAAAGATATCGTATTGGGGTATTACAATTACGGTAAACATTATCCGGTAAGAGGATTTTCATGTTCCTCAGAACAAATTCCACGACTCAAAACTGATATTAAAAAGTACGATATCTTCGCAAGTATGGAGGTGGAAGAAGTATATGGTAAGAAGAATCTGAAGAAAGCCTTGCATTATGAAACCCAGACCTTTGCTTCAAAATTTATTGAAAATAAAGGTAACGGTCAATTTGAGATTAAAGATCTGCCCATAAAAGCTCAATTTTCCAATATCAATGATATTATTATAAAAGATTTTAATAATGATCATTATCCGGATGTTTTGATTGCCGGTAATTTATTTGTTTCAGAAATTGAAACACCCCGTAACGATGCAGGAACCGGCTTGTTACTTTTAGGAGATGGTAAAAATAATTTTAAATCCCTTGATTTTAAAAAGACTGGATTTATGGCAAGAAAAGATGCTAAAAAATTAAAATTATTACAGGTAAAAAATAGAACTTATGTTCTTGTAGCCAATAATAACGATGATCTGCAGGTATTTGAGGTAGAAAATAATCTGGCAAAATAGAATAGTGGTCAGAAGATGAGTTCATAGTTGAGATGGTTCGTAATTAATTGATAATAAATTATATGTATTTGTTGAAATTGTAAATTAGGGCTTGCTTAGTGGTAAACAAGCATAGTCAGGAATTGTATCCAACACTAAAAATATAACCAACTATTGGCCTTTAAAAAATTATACAAACAGATCAGTTTTCTGATTGATAAATATCGATATTCTGTTTTTTGATGTGCAGTTTCTTCACCTGACAGAATGATTCTTCAGGAAATGTTTTACATTTGCCTTTCCTGATTTTTTAGAAAGATCAGTAACAATATTGAAAAGAAAGACTGTTAGATAAAGTATTGTCTTTATTTTATAATTCAATATAATTTAGCAAAGGACTTAAGTATTAAATGGAAAAATTTACTCGTATGAGAAGTGATGAAATAAAAAAAGGCTTTGACAGAGCACCGCACCGTAGTTTATTGAGAGCTACAGGATTGAGAACAGAAGATTTTGATAAACCTTTTATTGGTGTTGCCAATAGTTTTATCGAGATCATTCCGGGTCATTTTTACCTGAATAAATATTCTGAGATCATCAAGGAAGAGATTAGAAAGAACGGATGTATTCCTTTCGAATTCAATACCATTGGTGTTGATGACGGTATTGCTATGGGACATGACGGAATGTTGTACAGCCTGCCTTCAAGAGAGCTGATCGCCAACAGCATTGAAACAGTGATGAATGCTCATAAACTCGATGCGATGATCGCAATTCCTAATTGTGATAAGATCACTCCGGGAATGGTTATGGGGGCATTACGTGTGAATGTGCCAACGGTTTTTGTTACCGGTGGGCCGATGAAAAAAGGAGTGCTTGATGATGGAACCCAGGTGGATCTGGCAACCGTTTTTGAAGGGATCGGGATGTTTGAAAAAGGGGAAATGACAAAAGAACGTCTCTTTGAACTGGAGTGTAAAGCCTGCCCGGGCGGGGGAAGCTGCTCCGGTATGTTTACAGCCAATTCAATGAATACCCTAATCGAAGCTATGGGAATCGCCCTTAAAGGAAACGGTACTGTGCTCGCTCTTACCAAAGAAAGGGAGGAACTTTTAAGAATTGCTGCTCGCAGGATCTGTGAAATTGCTAAAGATGAAAAACTGACTGAAAAGTTCAGAATAAAGAATATTTTAAATGAAAGGGCTGTTAAAAACGCTTTTGTTGTTGATATGGCTATGGGGGGCAGCTCTAATACGGTTCTTCATATGCTGGCTATTGCAAGAGAGGCCGGGGTTGATTTTAATATTAAAAAGATCAATGAGATCAGTAAAAATGTAAGCCATATTGCCAAAATCTCTCCATCTTTATCTCACATCCATATGGAAGATATCAACCGTGCGGGAGGAGTAAGTGCTGTGATGAAAGAGATCAGTAAGCGTGGAGGTGTTTTAGATACAGAAAATCTAACAATCGAAGGAGAAAGTATTGGGGACAGAATTCAAGATGCTGATATTCAAGATGAAACTGTTATCCATCCTCTGGCCAATGCTTATTCTAAAGTAGGTGGCCTGGCCATCCTTTTTGGTAATCTTGCCGAAGAGGGCTGTGTGATCAAAACCGCCGGAATTGTTGGAGAAAGAAGTTTTAAAGGAAAAGCAGTTTGCTTTAATTCACAACCCGAAGCTATTGAAGGTATTAAAAAAGGTAAAGTAAAGAAAGGTGATGTGGTGGTAATCCGTTATGAAGGTCCGAAAGGAGGTCCCGGAATGCAGGAGATGCTATCGCCTACCAGCCTGATCATGGGTATGGGACTTGGAAAAGATGTAGCGCTGATCACTGACGGTCGTTTTTCAGGAGCAACAAGAGGTCTATCCATTGGTCACATCTCGCCGGAAGCTGCCGAAGGAGGTATGATTGGTCTTGTTAAAGACGGAGACGAGATCTTTATCGATGTGGATACTTATAAAATTGAGGTGTTGCTTAGTGATGAGGAGATTGCAGAAAGACGTGCAGCATGGAAGATGCCTGAAAAGGAAGTGCCAGGAAAGTGGCTGAAGATGTATTCTCTGCTGGCCAGTAATGCCAGTGTGGGAGGCGTTTTAAAGACAGAACTTTAAATGTAGAAAGGATTGATTTATTCAAATACCTTTGAATAAATCAATCCTTTTATTTCCCTAATTTGTTTTAGGTGCTTTTTCCATAATTATTTTTAATGTTGCTCCGTTCATCAGATCTTTATGGCTAAAAAACAGTTTATCAAGTTTCTTTCCATTAAGAAAAGGCTTCCTGAACATATTTGTTTTCTTTACTGTTATTTTCTGTAATAATTCTGAAGGTTTTTCCGTTTTCCAGCGGAATCTCCGCCTTGTCAAATAGTGGTCTTCCAATGGTGTAAACCGGATTGTCCGGAGCTACCTGATAGAATTCCATAGCACTTAGAATATACCTGGCCGACATCTGTCCACAATCTTCATTGCCTATGATTCCATCCGGTTTTACACTGTAGAATTCTTTCCTCTCATAAATCCTGTGCCCTTTTCAAAATAGAACTGATAGTATTCTTCTCTTTTTTAGCTTTATTTTGACAGCCAAAAAGCATAAAAAGACTTATAAATAACAGGAGAATTGTGCTTTTTTTCATACCTTAAATATATGGTTTTTATTTAAAAGAAATCAAAGTAAAACTTCTGTTTAATCTGCTTTTTCAGTTTAAAAAATAGTGTTGTTTTTATTCATTTATTATTGTTAAAACATTTAAATTTGACCGGATTACCTTAAAAAGTTTTAATAAGATCTATGGGCTGTTTTTATAACGCCTGAAAGAGAATAAATAAATTATTTACAAGAGAAAGTTAATAATCAAAAGAATGTTATTATATGAAAAATAAGCTCTATTCAGATTCTCAATTGTTTTGGCTTGTGGTTTTGCGGGTGGCCATTGGCTGGCATTTTTTATTTGAAGGATTAGCCAAGCTCTCAGATCCGGAATGGTCAAGTTATTTCTATTTAATGGATTCAAAAGGGATCTTTGCAGGATTCTTTAAAATGCTGGCTGAGAATGAACAA
The DNA here is from genome assembly GCA_024762795.1 of Flavobacteriaceae bacterium. Lineage (GTDB taxonomy): Bacteria > Bacteroidota > Bacteroidia > Flavobacteriales > Flavobacteriaceae > Namhaeicola. The sequence goes on from JANTGS010000009.1 coordinate 31,611, forward strand.
ACGCTAAATATAGTTAATTATTTAAATATCTGGGGATTGATTCTTATAGGTTTGTTTTTAATGCTGGGTTTGTTCTCTAAACAAGTTACAATAGCGGCAATCTTATTGTTGTCTTTGTATTATTTATCCCACCCTCCATTTTTTAATCTCGATTATGCTTTACCCGATGCCGGAAATCATTGGATAGTAGATAAGATGCTTATAGAGATTTTGGCACTCGTTGTGCTTTTGGTGTTTCCAACCGGTAAAGAAATAGGTTTGGACAGGTTGATATTTACGAAAAAAAAATAATGATATGGAAAGAAGAGATATACTTAAAGGATTGGCAACTATGCCATTTGTAGGAGCTTTATTTTATGGCTGGTATAAAAAGAATCAATTGGATCAAATGATCACAAAGGCAGGAAGAAAAGAAGTGGATCTTACAGCCTATAATCCCATTGTTGATAAGATCGTTTCCGGTGACAAACCCCTTAATGTTGGAATTATAGGAGTAGGTATCAGAGGAACTCAACTTTTGTCAGGAGCAGGTTTTATTCATCCATCAGTTGTTGAAAACTGGAGAAAAAGTGCCAAGAACAATCCTAATGATCACAGATATGAAGAATATCTTACACAGGATGATCTGAATATCAGAATAACAGGAGTTTGTGATATTTTTGATGTGAGAGCCAAAAAGGCAATAGAATCAGGTGCAAATATAAACCGTGGTGGTTTTGATGATAAAATGGGAGTTGCTCCTAAAAGGTATAATACTTATAAAGAAATGCTTGCGGATAAAAGTATCGATGCGGTAATTATCGCTGCACCGGATCATTGGCACGGAACCATGACGATCGCTGCTGCCAAAGCAGGAAAACATGTGTATTGTGAAAAACCAATGACTTGGACTGTACCTGAAACCTACGAGGTGGTTAAAGCGGTTAAGGAGAATGATGTTGTTTTTCAGCTGGGGCATCAGAACCGGCAAAATGACAGCTATTTTAAGGCCAGGGAAGCTTATGAAAAAGGAGTGATTGGAAAAGTAAACCTGATAGAGGTAACCACCAACAGAAACAGTCCGGGAGGTGCCTGGGTGTATAATATTGATCCGAAGGCCAGTGAAAAAAATATCGACTGGAAACAATTTATAGGCCCTGCACCTGATCATGAGTTTAGTCTGGAAAGATTTTTCAGATGGCGTTGCTGGTGGGATTACAGTACGGGTTTATCCGGTGATTTATTTACACATGATTACGATGCGATGAATCAGATCCTCGATCTGGGTATTCCGCATTCTTCTGTATCTTCCGGTGGGATTTATTTTTATAAAGACGGACGTACAGTTCCCGATGTTCTGAATTCAGTGTTTGAATATCCCGAAAGGGATCTTTCTCTGGTTTACAGCGCATCTCTGGCCAGTAATAAAAAAAGAGGAAGAGCCATTATGGGACATGACGGTTATATGGATGTAGGAGGCAAACTAAAGATTTTTGCCGACAGGAATTCTACAAAGTATAAAGAAGATATTAAAAATGGTTTTATCAAACCGGATATTCCTCTTTATTCTTATGCGCCCGGGCAGAAGAAGGCAGATGCAATAACTTCTGCAACCGAACAATATTTTGCCAGCAGAGGACTTTTGTATTCCTATCAGGGAGAAAAAAGAGTAAGTACAACGCATTTACACTTGAAAGACTGGATCGATGCAATAAGAACTCATAGACAGGCTGCATGTAATGTAGATCAGGGCTTTGAGGAAGCTATAACAGCTCATATGGGTACTAAAGCCTACCGTGAACAGAGAAAAGTATTTTGGGATGCGGATAAACAAAAAATTGTATAAAAACTACTCCGGAAATTTTATGGAAAGCATGACTAAATTTTTGAATCAGGACTCAAACCCTCGCTAGAAATTATTACATTATTGAGGCAATTTGACCCTATAGAAGGATCTTTTCTCCACAGATTTAAAAGATGACTCTTTAAACATATTAATAGTGGTTACTAACCCGGTTTTTATTCTTCGGACGGATAAATGCCTTAATTTCTTTCATCTTTCTGAACTTTGGTATTTTTTAAATCTATTTGTATTCCTTTTTTACTTCTCCACAGGTAGGCATGGTCTGTCCGAAAAACGGATTTGAGATCTCTTTATCGTAGCTCAGCCAGAAACTTCCTTTGTTTTCATCTGCCATGGGGCAAAATTCGAGATAAACCGTCTTCTTTTCCGGAGTTTCAATTCCCAGCATATCAACCACATCAGACAGGTTTTTCCCCAGTAATCCAAATGATTTTCTTTGAACCTCAATGTTACTGCTGTTCTGAATATCAGTTATATTCTTATTGATCTGTTTAAGAGCTTTCATCCAAACATTATGAGCATTTCCCAGTAACAAAAGCATATCTACCTGATCTACAGCTTTTTTTATCTTTCCGGATTGTACAAGTGCAGCCTGAGCGTCATCGCGGGTAAGTGCATTTTTAAGATTGATATATTCATCTACAACAACTCCAAGTTGTTTTTTAAATGTGGGATTTATCTTTGATTTATCAATCATGATCATACCGCTCATATCTTTGTCCTTATCCTCTTCCTTTTTGGTATCCTCTTTTTTATCATCACCTCCCATATCCATTCCGGCCATTCCGGTATTTACTTTTCCGCCTTCGGGATTCATCATGCTTTTCTGACCTAACAATTGTGCGGAAGCATCAATCCTGAATACACCGTTGGTAGCAACCTCTTCACCGTCTTTCAGTCCTTTCTCAACAATATAAAACTGACCCAGATCTGCTCCGAGAATCACTTCTCTGTAAACAAAAGAAATGGTTTTTTTGTGGGGAACTTTAACGTAAACCACAGCTCTTTTGCCGGTCCATAATATGGCTGATTTTGGAATGATCAATGCATTGGTCTTATTGGTAAGTTTTGCTTTTACAATTCCGTTAGCAAACATTTCGGGTAACAATTTATGACCGGGATTTCGAACTTCTACCCGTACTTTGGCCACTCTTGAATTTGGGGAGACAAACGGATCGATATAAGTAATCTTTCCGGTATATTCTTTACCGGGGATGGCCTGAACCGTAAATTTAACCACATCTCCGTTCTTAATCCACGGTATATCAGATTCATAAGCTTCAAACATGATCCAGATGGTATCAAGATTGGCAATATCAAATAAATTCATTCCTTCCATAACATGGTCTCCCAGCTCTACATTTCTTTTCATTACATAACCATTGTAATCGGACAGGATATCGATTTGTTCCTGTACAGTTCCCCGCTTGAACATCGCATCAATTTGCTTGTCGGTTATCTTCCATAATTTCAGTTTATTTCTGGAAGCTTTGAATAACTGAGGATAAATATCTTTAGATTTTAATGCCTCAAAAAGCTCTTTTTGTGCAGAGATCAGTTCAGGGGAATACAAGCGAACAATCCTTTGACCTCTTCTTACTTTTTCACCGGTAAAATTTACATAAAGTTTTTCTATTCTTCCCGGAAAATGAGCTACCTGAGAGTACAGTCTTCTTTCATCAGGTTTAACGATTCCGAGTAGACGCACTTCCTTGGTGGCTTTAGAACGTGTAACAACCGTAGTTTGAATATTTGCCAGCTGGATAGCTTCCGGACTTAAAACGATTTCATTACCTGCAATCTTTTCCTCTGAATTCTTAGATTCGTCAAGCGGAATCAATTCCATACCACAGATCGGGCAGTTTCCGGGTTCCTCTTTTCTGATCTGAGGGTGCATGGAGCAGGTCCATAATTTTGTAACCGGATCCTGAACATAATTGTGCTCTTCTGAATTATTTGATGGGGTTTCTCCCTTATCACCGGAAGAAATATTTCCAATAATGATTCCCAGGATCAAAATTCCGGCAGCGATGATATAATTTTTATATTTTTTCATTTTAATGTAATTTATTTTTTAATAATTTTTGTTAGACACTCCTGTCCTTCTTTTGTCAGACTTCCGCTCTCTGAAGACGGAAGCCCGGATTTAATTTCCAAGCAGATAACTGATAAATGCAACGGCAGCATTTTTATCGGTTAAAGCCTTTTGTTCTGCCAGTTTATAGGTTAATAACTGCCGCTCAATTCGTAAAACCTCTTCAAAATCCTTTGAATTGGTAGAATAGGAAGTAATCAGAACATCGAGTACCTCTTTAGCAATTTCCGACTGTTTGTTAAACAGAAACAGCCGCCTTTCACTGTCTTTAAAATCCTTAAAGGTATTTTCATAAACAGTGTTCAGTGTATTTCGTTTGTCAGCTTTTTTAGCAACCTCTGAAGCCTGTAAATACTGAGCTTCTTTGATCATAGATTTGTACTTTTTTCTGTAGATCGGGATACTGATTCCAATGGATGGAAACAGCAGGGCATCATCACCATTTCTCGAATCGGTAGAATTTGGATTCTTACCGATTATGTTATAATTGATGCCAATATTAAACTTGGGTAAACCTTCTTTTTTTGCAGCTATTTCCTGATTCATAAAAGCATTCATTTTATGATCTATACTTTTTATCTCATGATTGTTGCTGTAGATCGAATCGAGCTGGGTTAAATTGTCTTCCTGAAGTTCTTCTTCCCAAAGCTTTTCCGGAATGTCAATTCTTTCTGAAGCTTCACGATTCAAAAGATTATTGAATTTAGTCTGTATTACTTTTCTGGAATCAATGTATAATGCCAGCTGATTTTCCAGGTCATTCAGTTCGAGCTCCACACGCAATTCATCTGCGATGGAAGCATTTCCTGCTTCAATTTTTACCAGAGATAAATTTTTAAAGATTCTTAAGATCTCCATATTCTCTTTGGTAATTTTTATGGCTTTCTCGATAAAGTAATAATTGTAATAAGAGGTTTTTACCTCAAAATACAAGTTTGATTTACTGTTCTCAAAAATTTCATATTTCGCATTTGCCATTTCGGTTGCCACATCTTCTTTGGCACCGAGCAATCCAAACCACGGGAAAGCCTGCTTCAGACCAAAACTGGCTTTTTGTGGCCCCAGCCTTGTTTCTACAGGATTGATAAAGTAGCCAAAAGCGAATTGTGGATCGTGTAAAGTGCCCACCTGAGGTACTTTTTCCATAGCAGCCATATAATCATTGAATTTTGCTTTTAATCCCGGATTATTTTCGGCCGCTGTTTTTAAATAGGCAGCTAAAGCTTCCTGAGTTTCCTGTGCAATTCCTGAAAAGGGAATCGTAAGGAATAAAATCAGAATCAGTTTTATATATTTTTGATATTTCATTTTATATTTTTTTACTGCGGGATCTCTAATCCCGATAGGTCTCGGGATGGTAATCTTCGCAATGAATATTTAATTTTTGATCTTTTTTTCTTTCCACATGCTGTATAAAACAGGAACCACAAACATGGTCGTTACCTGAAGCAGCATTCCCCCAAAGGAAGGGATCGCCATGGGAATTACCACATCGGCACCTTTACCTGTTGCAGTCAGTACTGGGATCAGGGCAATGATAGCAGTGGCTGCAGTCATCATTGCCGGACGCACTCTTTTGGTTCCGGCATGTAGAATGGAGGAACGAATATCTTTTACGGTTTTTGGTTTTTCTTCATCAAATACCTGTTTTAAATAAGTACCCATGATCACACCATCATCTGTTGCAATTCCGAAAAGGGCTATAAATCCAACCCAAACCGCAACACTCAAATTGATAGGATGCAACTGAAAAAGATCTCTCATCTCCACACCGGCCATTCCGAAGTTTAAAAACCAGTTCTGACCATAGAGCCAGATCATGATAAAACCACCCGAGAAGGCCACAAAGATCCCGGAGAAAACCATCAGTGAGGGTGCAAATTCTTTAAACTGGAAATACAGAATCAGAAATATCAGTACCAGGGAAATCGGTACTACAATCATCAATCGCTTGGAAGCTCTGATTTGATTCTCATAGTTACCGGTAAACTTATAAGTTACTCCGGCAGGGAGTTTAAACTCTCCTGAATCCAGTTTTTGTTTGATCAGCGCCTGAGCATCTTCTACAACATTGGTCTCAGCATAACCGTCTTTCATATCGAAGATCACATAAGAGGTAAGGAAAGTATCCTCACTTTTGATTATCTGCGGACCACGAATATAGTTTATACTTGCCAGCTCGCTTAACGGAACCTGTTCTCCGGAAGGTGTTGGGATAAGTATTCTTTTCAGATCATCCGGATTGTCTCTGAATTCTCTTGCATAACGTACTCTTACCGGAAAACGTTCTCTTCCCTCAACGGTTGTGGTTAATTGTTTTCCGCCAACGGCAACAGCCAGTTGCTGTTGCATATCCTTAACGGTCATACCGTATCGGGACATGTTTCTGCGATTTAATTTGATCTCCAGATAAGGTTTCCCCACAACTCTGTCGGCAAATACGGTACTGGGTTCCACACTCGGTACTTCTTTTAATATTTTTTCAAGTTCATAGCCTGTTTTTTCAATGATCTCTAAATTGGGTCCGTAAACCTTGATCCCCATAGGGGCCCGCATACCTGTTGAAAGCATGATCAATCTGGTTTGAATAGGCTGTAATTTTGGTGCAGAAGTAAGACCGGGAAATTTAGAATGCTTTAAGATCTCTTTCCAGATGTCATCGGCCTTTTTGATTTTTGGCCTCCATTGCCGGAAATATTCTCCGTCTTCATCTTTGGTAAGCTTATTCATATCCACTTTTTTAAATTCATCCTCACCATATTTGTAAGTGGTTCCGTCTTTCATAACAAAAGCACCATCATCGTTTACTTTAAATCGGATCCTTCTTCCATCTTCGTCCAGCATGTATTCCGGAATATAGTTGATGGTATTTTCATACATGGAAGTAGGAGCAGGGTCTAAGGCCGAATTTACCCTTCCCCATTTTCCCACTGCCGAAGCAATTTCGGGGATAGAATTCATATGCTTATCAATACTGGCAATAATTTCCATATTTTCCGTAATTCCCGAGTGAGGCATAGTAGTTGGCATCAAGAGGAAAGATCCTTCGTTTAACGCCGGCATAAACTCATTTCCCAGTCCGGGAAAAGTTTTGTCTATACTGGCCCATACAGCATTTTTCTTTGCAAATTCGGGCATAAAGCCAAAGATCTTTGAAAAACCTAACCAGACCATGATTCCGAAGAAGACGGCAATGATGGGGATGCTGAGGAATTTCCATTTATTTTCCAGACTCCAGTTGAGGATTTTAGGATAGAAATGTACAATAGACATCAGAAATCCTAAAACAATACTTACAATAAGTACCACAAAAAGGAAATTTACAGGTGTTGAATTAGAGGCTCCCAAAGGCATCCATTCAATAGTTAAATAGTAAAGAACGATTAAGATTGTAATGATGATATTGATCAGATTAGCAGTCTTATCAGAATAGGGTAATTTTAGTTTCCCTTTAAAAAGTTTTCTTTCAGGTATTTGTGAAAGTATGTTGTTGATACCGTATGCAATCAAACCTAAAGAAATAAAACTACCATATTTTATTAAGAATACAATACCGAAACCAATAATGATAGAATTGAAAATTCTGCTGGTTTTCTTTTTATCGAGTTTTATTGAGAATAAAACATGCGCAATGGCAGGGATAAACAAGATTCCTATAAACAAAGAAGAAAACAAGGCAAAAGTCTTGGTCCAAGCCAGCGGGCGGAACAACTTACCTTCTGACGCCTGCATGGCAAATACGGGTAAGAAACTTACAATGGTAGTAGCGAGTGCTGTTATGATGGCCGAGGCCACTTCGGCTGTTGCTATATAAATTACCTGAAGTAATTTCTTTCCTTTTACCCCTCCATTTTCGGGCATCTCAAGATGACGTATTATATTTTCTGTAAATACAATTCCTACATCCACCATGACCCCAATGGCTATTGCAATCCCCGAAAGGGCTACAATATTGGCATCTACATGGAAAAATTTCATTAGAATAAAGGTCATTAAAACACCGATAGGCAATAAACTCGAGATCAAAATTGAGGCTCTTAAATTGAGCACTAAAACAATAACTACCAGAATACTGATAAGGATTTCATGAGATAAAGCTGATTCCAATGTGCCCAGCGTTTCATGAATCAATCCGGAACGGTCGTAAAAAGGAACAATGGTTACTTTACTTACAGTACCGTCGACCAGAACCTTTGATGGCAACCCGGGAGCAACTTCCTTAATTTTGTCTTTGATATTTTGAATGGTCTTAAGAGGATTGGCTCCGTAACGGGCCACCACAACCCCTCCAACAGCTTCCACACCACTCTTATCGAGTCCGCCACGGCGGGTAGCCGGACCAAATTGTATTTTAGCCACATCTTTTAAGCGTACCGGCGTATGATCGTTAACGGCCACCACACTTTCTTCAAGGTCGCTCAGGCTTTTGATATAACCGAGGCCACGTACCAGATATTCTGCTTTGTTAAATTCGATGGTTTGAGCCCCGATATCCATATTGGAGTTCTTTACAGCATTCATAATCTTGGTGATGTCTACCTTATGTGCCTTCATGGCATCAGGATCGATCTCGATCTGGTATTCTTTTACAAAGCCACCAATGGAAGCCACTTCTGAAACCCCTTCGGAGGCGGTAAGGTAATACCGGACATAAAAATCCTGAATGGTTCTTAATTCTTCCGGGTCCCAGCCACCTGTTGGTTTTCCGGTTTTAGGATCCCTGCCTTCCAGTGTGTACCAGTAAACCTGACCTAAAGCAGTAGCATCTGGGCCCAGGGCTGGTTTTACCTCACTAGGAACAGTTCCGGGGGGTAATGAATTTAGTTTTTCCAGAATACGGGTCTTGCTCCAGTAAAAGTCGATGTCATCATTAAATATGATATAGATACTGGATAATCCGAAGATTGAGTTGGAACGTATGGTTTTAACGCCCGGAATTCCTAAAAGTGCTGTGGTTAATGGATAAGTGATCTGGTCTTCCACATCCTGAGGCGATTGCCCTATCCATTCAGTAAATACGATTTGCTGGTTCTCACCGATATCCGGAATCGCATCTACGGGCACCGGATTACGCTCCAACCAGGAAAGTCCCCAGTTAAAGGGTGCAGTTACAATTCCGCCAAGGATAAAGGCAGCGAGTAGTATAATGGTTATTACCTTGTTTTCAAGGAAATAACGTATGATTTTATTTAACATGATCTTTGCTTATTTGATTGTAAAATATGTGTATCTCAGAGATAATTCTCTAGAATAGGTAATGCGGACCAACGATATTAAAATATCAGGACGCTTGCTGAGGAAACATATTTATAAATCAGATAAGGAAGGTTTGATAAAGGATCTGTATATCCTTATCAATCAGAGGCGGTGGAGAATAATCTGTAAAAGGAATTTCATCTTTATTCTCTTTAAATAAATTAAGGTAGGTATAAGCATAAGCGACTATAAAAGAAACCTGAGTAATTTCAAAGCCATCTATAGCTTGTTGTTGTACAGGGTTTCCCTGAATCAACTCATGTATATTGTTGCAGCAATCTTTTTCATTAAAAGATTTTGAAGAATCAAAATTTTTATCTTGGTGATTACATTCATCGGTTTCCATCCCACAGGAGTCTGCTTGGTTAAAAAAAGAAACATCAGTCACCTCATCCATACATACATGCTTCTCAACGGTAAATGAAAGAGAAGAAAAGATCACAATAAATGCAAGGATCAGGGCTAATATTTTATTTAGGAATTGTAACACCATAACAAATGTAATGATAAAAGAGTTTTCTATATTTTAAAGAAACGTTAAAAAAAATTATTGTTGTTCGATAAAACCATTAAACACGTCTCAAAGCCTATGCAATTAAAGGGTAATGGGACTCTTAAGAAACTTTAGCTTACTTTTTTAATCGTATGAAATGCTTGACAAAGATTTCTTTGCCTCCCGTCCTAAAGGAAGTAAATCATTGACAATCAATTCATCCTTTAGGATAAGAGGCGAAAATTGATTGTCAATGATTTACATATCAAAGTTTATCGGACAATAGTGAAAAAAAATAAAAAAATTACAAATAATTTAATTCTTAATTGTGAAATATCAACTTAAGATCTGATAAAGTAATAAATCTATTCATCAAGATCTTGTATCACTCTCTGAAGTTTTTGCTCTACCTCACCGGCAATTATAACCATGTTTTCATTATCAACTGAGATCAATGATGCAACAGGGTTTACAGCAGATACTTTAATAGAACCATCTTTATTTTCCTGAACTACAACATTACAGGGTAACATGGTTCCTATTTGATCTTCTTCCTGAAGAGCTTTATAGGCATAAGAAGGGTTACAGGCACCCAATATTGTGTAGGGTTTGAAATCTACGTCGAGCTTATTTTTAAAGGTGGTTTTCATATCGATCTGGGTTAAAACACCAAATCCTTCTTTTTTCAGCTCTTCGGTTACTTTTTGTTTGGCTTCGTCAAAACTGATATTTTTTATGGTTTTGCTAATAGAATAATTCATTTTATAAGTTTTTTTTGATTTGTTTTGCAAATATAGTCATGTTTCTCCTTTTTTATTTTATACAATTCTGGTTTTTGTTTATAAAATTATGCTATATAAGATAATTCTTTATCTGCATGCAATGAGAAAGCATGATCATTTCTGATAAAGCCTTATAAAAATCCTTTTTCTTCTTTTTCCCGTGGATACCGCAGATCAGCACTGATACTGACTAACATTTTAATTATTCAATCTTTCAATCATTTAATCATTTATTAAATTTTACCTAACCCAGATCCTTTTCTGTTTTGTACATGAGCTATAAAAGCTTCGGCATGAGCACAATTGTGTTCGAGTCCCCGGAAACTGCTCATTTTTTTATGGTAAGCGTAGATTTCTTCAGGATTCTGACTCTGATGGCAAAAACAGGCCTTTTCTTTTTCTTTCTCTACGGAGGTGATATCTATATAAAATGAAGGATTAAAATTCTGAGTTTGTTCGCCGGTATATACTTCATAATAAAAAAGATCAAATTTTTTGTCCAGTTCCAGCCAGGCATCATATACCAAAAGAGAAGTAATCCGGTGATCACGATGAGAATCTACGGGCCAGTGAGTAAAGACCAGATCAGGATCTTCTTTTTCAATAAGCTCCTTTACTTTTTTGTATTGTTTCTTATTAACCTCTGTATTTCCATCAATCTGACCTACAAAAACAGGTTTGGCCTGCAAGATCTTACAGGCATTTTTAGCTTCTTCTGTTCTGATCTTAGCAGCTTCCTTGAAGGAGGTTCCGTGTATTCCGGCTTCGCCACGGGTAAGATATAAGGCCACAACTTTATGACCTTGCTGTGCAAATCTGAGCATACTGCCCCCGCATCCGGTTTCCGGATCATCAGGGTGTGCCCCGGTAATAAGAATTTTTAGTTTTTCCTCATCTTTAGTGAGAGTAAGACCAGATAACGGACTGGCTGAGACAACACCTCCGGCTGCCATTCCAGTTAGGCCGAGCATTTTTCTGCGGGAAATATTTTTCATAAGATTTTAAATTGATGGATATCAAATTTATGAAAATATAATTAGGGTCTGTCAAGAAAGAGCTTGATTTTTGAAAGATTATGATTTTTGGTGGATTTTTGATTCTTTTATTGCAGCAAATGCTTGTGTATTAGGCCAAATAAACAGGCGCAAAAAGATAATTTTCTCAATTTGATGAGTTTATCGATAATCACTAATTGGTCTTCATTAAAAATATTGCTTTAAAGCTAATCTTTAAAAAATCTTCCTGTAAAAGATTTTTATTAGTATCTTTAAATTCTAAAAATATAAGTTTTGAAAAATAGATTACATCTTACGTTGTTACTTATTGCATTAATATTCAGTGTAAATAAGATCGAGTCACAGAAAACCTTACCGGTTGATTATCCCGGAGAACTTCCTGATATCAGAGATCTAAAATGTACCGGGATGGAGAAAATCCTTAGAGAAGAGATCTATAAGAACAAGCATTGGAAGAAACTTGTAGAAAATAAGAAGATGGCCATAGGCGTTGTCGATCTTGCTAATATCAACGATGTAAGATTTGCAGGCCTTAATGAGGACCATATGATTTATGCTGCCAGTTTACCAAAGATCGCTGTTTTACTTGCCGTAATGGACGCCATTGATAAAGAAGAGGTAATTGAAACTGCTGAAGTAAAAAAAGATCTTCATCTGATGATCAGTAAATCTAATAATGCTGCAGCAACACGTATGATCGATCTGGTGGGTTTTAAAAAGATAGAATCTGTGTTGAGAGATGCGAACAACCGGTTTTATGATGAAGAGCACGGAGGAGGATTGTGGTGTGGAAAAAGATATGCCAAATCGGGAAATAGAGTACCTGACCCTGTGAGCGGCTTAAGTCACGGAGCTACTACATCTATGGTTTGCAGTTTTTATTATAAACTGTTCTTTGGTGAACTGATCAACAAAAAACGTTCGGCTGAAATGTTACAGATCTTAAAGAATCCGGCTTTACATCATAAATTTGTCAATACCCTCCAAAAAATTGCCCCCAATGCATCAGTTTACAGAAAATCGGGATCCTGGAAGAGCTTTCATGCAGACTCAGTTTTGGTATGGGGCCCTGAGCGCAGTTATATACTTGTGGCATTGGTTAATGACCCAAATGGAGAATCGATCATTAGGAATCTTGTTTTACCTCTAGAAAATGTGTTAAAGAAATCGCGTACAGTCGGATGTAATAACTAAAAGAAAATGATCAAGAACCTCTTTAAGAAATCTTTTAATATTCGTGAAGGAGAACTGAAGATTGCACTTTTGATGCAATTGTATATTTTTCTTGTTATTACGGTGCTTCTGCTGGTTAAACCAACAGTAACTGCTTTGTTTCTTTCCGGGCTGGGGCCGGAAAAACTACCTTACGGATATTTACTGGTTGCTGTTGTGGCAGTTCTGTCTTCTGTCTTTTACAATAGAATGATCAAAAGATTTTCTATTAAAGTCGTAGCTTTGGTAACGATAATTATTTTTAGTACTCTTTTCTTTTTGTTGAGCTATGTTGTTTACAATGAGATAAATGCAGGGTGGATTCTTTATTTTTATTATATCAGTATTTCTTTATTCGGGGTACTTGTTACCTCACAATTCTGGGTAGTAGCCAATATAGTATTCGACCTTAGAGAAGCCAAACGCTTGTTCGGATTTATTGGAGCCGGTGCTATTGCCGGGGGGATATTTGGGGGTTATTTAACCACTTTTATAGCAAATTTCTTTGGAAACAGTATCGTTTCTCTTATTGCTGCAATCTTATTGTTATTGTGTATTCCCATTATTTTTTGGATATGGAAAATCAGGGTAGGTCATTTAAATAAATATATAAAAGAAGAAAGAAAACAGAAAAAAGAAAGTATTTCAAGTTCTTCCTGGTCGGTTGTGTTTAAATCAAAACATCTCATTAATCTTTCTGCCATCGTAGGGGTGAGTGTAGTAGTTGCCAAACTTGTTGATTATCAATTTAATGATCTTTCTCATAATGTTTATTCAGATCCTGATGAGCTGGCTTCATTTTTTGGCTTTTGGTTTTCATCATTCAATATCATTGCCTTATTGATCCAGCTTTTCCTTACCAATAGAATGATGGCGCGTTTTGGGGTTACCACCAATATGCTTTTCCTGCCTATCGGGTTGGCCATAGGAAGTTTTTTATTTTTTATTTTTCCCGAATTATGGGTCATGGTGTTGATCAAAGGAATGGACGGAAGTTTTAAACAATCACTGAGCAAAGCTGCTTTTGAATTATCGATCCTCCCGGTTTCTTATGAAGTGAAAAAGCAGGCAAAACCATTTATCGATGTAGTTGTTGACAGTATTGCAACGGGTCTGGCAGGGTTTTTATTGCTATTTCTTATTCATCAGTTGAAACTGGATGTCAGATATTTTTCGGTTATTATTCTATTCTTTCTATTGATCTGGATTTTTTTAATTTTCAGATTAAGAGAATCGTATTTTGAAACATTTCGTAAAAATATTAAAGAAATGGTTCATTCTCAAGGTAAGGGAGAAAAGAAGAAAAAGAAGAGAAGTACTCATGCAATGATAGATGTTTTGCGATCGGGAACAGAACAAGAAATTCTGTCTCTGCTCAGGCATCTGAATAAGGATCTTACTGAGATCTTTAGACCATACCTAATCGCTTTGCTCGATCATCCTTCTGACAGAGTTAAAGCCAATGCGATAAAAAAGATCAATGATTTTGGCAGTAAAAAGGTTTTGAAAAAAATAGAAAACCTGATCAGAAATAATAATGATGATGAAGTGGTTTATGAAGCGATGGAATATCTGCTGGCAAACTCAAACATGACTAAAGAGCAGGCATTATATTATTTGAATCATAAGAAAGATTATATTAAAAATGCAGCACTTTTATGTCTTGCAAGATCTGCACGGTATAATCCCGATCTTGCAAAAAAATACGATCTGAATCATCGTATCGAATCACAGATAAAAGAGTTTACCAGCCATGAGAATGAGCAGCGTATAGAAGAAATGGCCGAGTTACTTATGACCATTGGGTATTACGGAAAACAGGATTTATATCCCATTATTGAGAAATATTTAGACAGTAAGGAACCTTTACTTGTTAAATATGCAATTAAAGCTGCCGGGTTAACAAGAAATGATCAGTTTGTAGATAAATTACTGGAATTGATGGTTAGCAAAGAGAATCATGATGATGTGGTTAAAGCCTTAAAAGGTTATGGAGATTCTATGGTGAATTTGCTGTACAATAAAGACAGAGATGAAGAGTTTGACGAGAATTCCAGAGGTTTTATTCCCGAAATAATTCAGGCCTTTGAAACCAAAGAGTCAGTGGTGATGTTGCTTAGATTACTCAGGAGTAAGGATGTTCTTGATAGATTACAGTCGGCAAGAGCTTTAAATAAATTAGAAGATAATAATCATAAACTTAAAATTTCAGATAAACGATTGAGTGAAAATATCTTTAACGAGTGTATGTATTTTAAAAATACGCTGGTAGCCTTGCAATCTGTTGAAAAAGCATTTGATAAAGCGGCGAAATCTTCAAAGAAAAATTCATCTGAAATGAAAAAGGCCCAGGCGGCCAGAAGAAAATTGTTAGATCATCTGCAAAAACAACTGGATTACAGCCTGGAAACCATTTTTAATTTGCTCGGAATAAAATATAGTGATTCTGATATGAAGGTTGCCTATCAGGGTATTAATAATGAGACAGAAGAATCAAGGATCAATACTATAGAATTCCTGTCAAATTTACTGGAAGTTGATCTAAAAAGGGAATTACTACCCTTACTCGAATATCGCTTTTTAGCGGATGGTGAGACTGATATAGACATTAAAGAGGTACCGGAAAACAGAAGTCTGATTAATCTGCTAAAAGAGCAGGGGATTGTAAGTAAAATCTTTGTTTTACAACTGCTGAGATATATACCTCATAATTCAACCAAAAGGATTCTTGATAAGCTTTCAAAACATAAGAATGCTAAGTTAAGATCTCTTGCGCGTAAAGTTATTGAATCTGAGAAAGATAAATAATCGCTTTTTGCAAGGGTATTGTCAGTTCGAGCCTGCCTTTCGGCTAGACAGGCGCAGTCGAGAACTATACAAAACATAAAAAAAATCCGGTAAGAAAAACTCACCGGATTTTTTAATTGTCATTTGAATATATATTTATTTATCCCTGATGATATCATCGATTTTTCCTGCCAGATAATAATGATCGTTTGCCGAATTTTTATTGAGCACATTAGATTCCATAGAAACCATGTATTTGGTTCCATCGGGTTGCTCAACAATGATCACTGAATTCATATAATTAAATTTGCTTCCCATATATTTTCCGCCGCCACCGCCGTAGTAACTTCCCGACTTAAAATATACCATGGCATCATCAAGTTTGGGTGATTTTGCATAACGGATCCTGCGATCGGTTAAATAGAGAAGTCTCTTCATTTCAAGGCTGGTTTCTTTATCAACTATATCGCCCTGTTCCAGTTTTATCAGATATTTTGTTAATCCTATTGGGGTAGCCTGACTACCTTCTTTTCTTCCCAGTTTGTTGGAAGCACTTTTGGTAAATGGTCCGCCCAGGCGAAATTCATCTTTGGTTATACCCAGTTCCCGCAATGGTTCATTGATGATACGATGTGACATATTTCTCAGGCTGTCCCTCTTGATGCTGCTGAAAAACTCTTCTGCTTTTTCAGCGGTGAGATCAGGATAATCTTTACCGAAGACATTCATCAGAACAGCTTCACGATAAACAACAGAGGCAGCACCATTATTACTTACCGAAACCATATGATCCAACCATTCATACAAAGAAAAATTATCACTGGCAACTACTTTTCTCCTAATCAATTTATCAGTTTCGATGTTATAAACCGGAATGGTATGATGATCTCCCACCCCCCAATATCTTGAAGTTACTTTCTTATCGCGAAGCAGATCACTTCTTTTGTTCCATGAATTGGGATAGATCTTCTTTAGTTCGTGAAAAAAAGCATTTAGCACCACCAATTTACCAACACTTCCGGGTTGGTAACCTTTATTTTCATTGATGGCAGCATACCTTAAATTATCCGGATCGGTATAATCAAGAACAGCAATAGAGTAAGCGCCTTTAGGAATAATACTCTGGATTTTTTTTGTAAGATCATCATCTTTCGTTATTAAACTTTCTAAACTTTTGTTATGGTGTTTAGTAAGGTTTAATTTTACATCCTCAATATTATGTAAGGCTCCGGGAGGGATTCTGGTGATCTTTTTACCACTGGCTACTAATTTCTGGATGTATAATAAACGTGCAATTTTTGTTGTACGGTAACCGTCAATCGGGTAGAAACTTAACAGTAAAACAGTTCCACCGATAATAGCTGATATTTTAAATATATTTTTCATCTTTTAGATTTTATCGGATAAGGATATTTTTTTATTATAATTTATTTTGGGTGCAATGGATTTCAGGTATTCAGAATTTTTGGCCTTTTTATTTTCAACAAAAGGTCTGATCTGGAACAGCCAGAGTTTATCATTTTCAAAGCCCATTTCTATATCATAGGCCCCTTTGTAATCTGGATCAGTTTTTTCAGGAACTTTAACCCTTACTTCATCTACCAGATACCGGATGGATTGCATGTTCTTTTTGTTCAGAATCGGTTTTTCAAATGAAGTGTAATTCACTTTAGTCTCTCCCGATTCAGGTAAAGACAGATAACTTGGCTCTCTTGATGGAGATAATAATTTGTAACTGTTCTTTGTGATCAATCTGGTTTCAGCAGCCTGTCCGTCAACAGCACCTCCAACTCCACGGCTAAAAGCAGCAGTCATATCGTCTTTACCACCTTCATTGATTCCTGTAGTAATAACAACACCTGAATAGTCGTTATTTACACCCGGAATTACCACAATGGAAGGGAATACATATTCCGGATTTAAAAGATACTTCTGTCTCCAGCGTAAACTCCTGTCGGTATAAGGAGATGCCCAAACCTTTTTAATTCCATTCAGGATGTCTTCTTTGGATAAGATGTTGAACAAAGTTAAATTTAAACCTGCTCCGTTAAAACCTTTAAGGTCTTCCATATTGGTATCACTTCGGAGGAATACAGATTTCTTACCCAAACTTACACCAAATGCATTGTTAAATTCTTTGTCGAGCTGATTAACAAAATCAGGATTCAATTTCATTTTTTCAATGGCTTTTCTTAGTGTAGTCAATCTTTGTACCTGGAAGTCGTCCACTTCTTTTGTACTTTTATTTGATTTGAGCATCTCATCTGCCTTTTTATAGGTGTCGTTCAGGTAATCCCAGAAGGAGCCATTAGTGCCGGGCATTTTGTTGTCGAGGTGTTTTCTAAATATACCAAATGGAATTACAAGACCTTCCGCTACACGGTCTGGAAAAATAGATTTTAATTGTCCGAGATTTGCGGCTTTAGGTCCGCAGATCTTACCGGAATCATCAGCTTTTACATCGCGAAGGTTGATAATATCGGTATGATCCAGCTGAATTTTATCTACCGGAACCTTGATCTTGTTCTGATTTCTTTCTTCCTTAGAGAAAAGGGCTTTTTCTTTAGAGGACATATTATTTTCCAGTTTCATGATCACATTTCCCTTATCGGAAACGGCATAAAATACCTTTTTCCCATTGTATTTTGCCAGCGATTTTAAATTTTGATCGGAAAGAGCTGCATTAGGTATTCCCAAATTTCTTGCCAACAACTGAACATGAGAAACAAGATTCCCTTCTGATACGGTTAAAATACCAGCGACAGGTTTTAAATCGGAGGGTGGCCTGCCAAAAACGTAGATCTTATCTTTACTGAATTCTATATTCTCTATACTTCCCTGTACCACAATAAGTTCTCCATAAGCGTATCCCGGATTTAAACCTCTGAAAGTTGCTTCGTTATTAATATCAAGCACCTCATTTTGAATAGAAGAATGTTTGGTAATGATGTCTCCCAGTTTACTAACACTTTTTCCAAGATCCAAAACTATTGAAGAGCGTACCCGGTCATCAATAAATTGATAGGCCTTTGGTTCAAAGGAAGAATATCTGGTAACATCTTCACCATAAACTGCCTTGACCATAGCAGTACTCCACTCAACAACCCTTCTTGAGATCTTTAAAAAGTCACTTAGTTCTGCCAGGGTCATTGAAGAGGGAAGATCGGTATCTCCTAGGGTATTCATTACATGTTCCCATTCCCAGAATTCTATCATACCTTCTCCTAAGGTGGCATAACTCAAGGTTCGTATCTTTTTGATCAGTTCATTTAAATTGCCGGGTTTCCATTCCTGCGACTGAATAAATAATGAATTATCTATTTTATTGGAAAGATCTAAAAGGCTCAGACGATCTGTTTCACTCTTCACATTAGGGATTTCAAGGCGAATATTACAGGAAATATCGGATAGGCTTTTAATTTTTTCACTTACAGAATCTTCTTGGTCATAACCTGACAATAAGGAGACCAGCATTTCTTTTACTTTTTTATCGCTGACATTCTTTGCTTTACTGATAAGAGTGTTAACACTTACAGGAGTATAATAGGTTTCCAGGGTCTTAATCAGTTCATCTACTTTTTTTAACTGACTCTGAGAAAGTTTTCCCTGATAGGATGACTTAAAATCTTTTACAGTTTGAATATCTGTTTTGTCAGGATTACCATGAATCTTGATTCGGATGTTCATAAACGAAGGAACCTGCTCGGCAAGCACTTTCGACTGACTTCTCATCAGTTGTGACATATTACTGTCTCCCAGATGCGGAATATCTTTTAATGATTGCTTTAAAAGATAATACTGAGATTCAAGAACAGAATTCTTCTTTAGTAAATTTAAATAGAATTCTTTTCCCCATGCTTCTTCATCTTCGGATTGCATAGCGCCCCGATAGAACTGTCCTTTTCTGTAGATCCATCCATCATCAACAGCACTTAGATATTTAACGATTTGATACTGTTTTAACCGGCTGTGGTTATTAGAAGCATCCCAAAATTCATCGTATTTATTATAAGACAGGATGTTGCCAAAATAAAGATGATTTGATTTAGCAAGTTTCTCAATCTCAGGTTTATACGTAGCGTGTTGAATACCACCCACATCACCGCAGGGTTGTTTTACATCGTTAATAGAACCGTCATTACAAAACCATTTGATCCTGTAATAAGGCCCTCTGGAATCTTTTTTATAAGTTTCTATTTGTTTTTTTATCTGATTATTACTTATTTTCTGTGCTTTAACAGGATTAGGAATAAATAAAAAAGTGATCAGAAAAACAGCAATTGAAGCAATCTTTTCTCTTCGCATAATAATTAATTTAGGTTGATTTGAAGTAGTTACAGGTGTTAAATATATTAAATATTTTTCACTTAAAATGTAAGCTTTTTACATAGCGGAAATATTGACAATTAAAACATCTAAAATCAACATGAACAGGCTGGAAAGAACCTTAGTATAAAACCGTTAAAAGGTAAATATTTGTTCAAATTCGATATTCGGAGAAACCAGCCTGAGGCCTTATTTAATTTGCAGTAAATGATTGTTTATAAGGGATTAAACTATTGAATCAGGAGGAAGTTGTGTAATGAATTACCAGTATTTCATATTTATAGATGGTTTTGTAACGGTCTTAGTATTTTTAATGTTTATTTGTTAATAAGATTTATGGCAGTTTTTACTCTTTGATTGTAGGGTGAATTTCTTTGAGCGGTTAAAAACAGTGATTTTGCTTCATTTTTCTTACCCAAAGCAAATTTGGTCCAGCCCAGCATAAGATTGATATCCAGGTCAAAAGGATATTTATTGATAGCTTTTTCAAGATATTTTTCCGATTTTATATAATTTTTTTTGTAGTAATAGGCCAGTCCCAGAAAATATTCTGCTCTCGAATCATTAGGAGTAATGGATAATGCTTTTTCAGATAATTTTATAATCGAATTGTATTTTTGCTGTCCGATCAAAGGAAGGATCAATCCATAAATAGCTTCCAGAGAAAGAGGTTTGATCTCCAGAGCTTTCTTATAATAATTTTCAGATTCTTTAAAATTACCTGCTGAATATCTTAACCAGCCTAATCTGTAATTGATCTCATAATTAGAGATATAATTTAAATATACTCTCTCCAGTATATTGGCTGCTTTATCGTATTTAAGATTGGTTTCAAAGGCGTAACTATCGGTAAAAGCAGTGAGTAGTTTATTGTCCTGAGCATTGCTGATATTGATAATAAAAAACAGCTGTAAAAAGAAAATTATTTTTTTCATGTCATACTTTTTAAATGTAAATCTTTATTCCTGTAATGATCGTGTTGTATGTAAAATTCAGATTAAAATCTGTGTCCCTGGCATTTTCAAATTGATAGTTCAGGTACCATGAGATTTTCGGAGAAAAAAGGTATCCAAAAGTGGTGCTGATACTATTTTTCATCATGGAAACAGTGTTATAATAATACATAGCATCTTCTAAAACGAAATCGGAAGTGTTAGCATTAAGGTATCTCATATAAAAATAAGCCTTTGTGCCAAATTGGTAATAGGCTTTGATATTCCACAGCAGATCATTGTCATAACCATTGTCAACCAGATCCAGGCCGGCGCCTAACCATAATTTATCATGAGTGGACTTCACATTTAAGCCCGTATTTATACCGTATTGAATCTTGTTATAAGTGCCTGACTGGTTGTTGTTTGATGAGATATAAACTATATTCGGACTGATAAAAAAGCGATTCCACTGCTTTTTGAGGGCGAGATGAAAGATATTTGTCTTAATCTTTAAGGAGGAATAAGAGTCTGTCCCCGTCCAGTCCGGGCCAGATGAATTCATCTGATCATTGTTTCGGTATGAATCAATCTGAGTATAAGAAGAGGTTTCTTCATCAGTACTTGCATAATGATAAGCAGGAATCAATGTAAATCCCTTTGAGATCTGAAACCGGATGCTTCCGTAATATTCTTTTTGTTTGTAATTAAAATTGATATAGTCCTGTGAGATGTTTGTAAAAGCATGTTGAAGTTTTGTGCGGTATCCCAGTTGTTGTCCGAGGCCGGTACTAAAATAGGTTAGATTATCGATGCCTTTTTCTTTACTGCTGCTTAATTTTAATCCGCCTTCAGCAGAGATATCATTAATAAACCGGTATTTTTTTGTATCTGTTTTTACCTGTAGATGAAAGGGGAAGTCTTTGGCAACGAGAAGGGCATCATGCTGTCTACCGGAAAAAAGATAGGAGTAATACAAATATTCAGTAATCAGATCATTTTTGATATTGTATTTGCTAATGATATGTTCAAACTGTTTGGTACTGTCAAAATAATTTCCTGTGGAATAATAAGCCACCGCCAGCCGGAATTCAGTTTCATAGGTTGCAAAATGACCAGAGTTTATTTTCTTTGAAAGTTCGGTCAAACCTTCCCAGTCGCCAATAATATAGAGATCTGAAGATAATTTCTCCAGATCCTTTTCTTGTGAGAATACCAGGGTACTTAGCCCGATAAAGAATATATATAATAATTTTTTCATTAATAATTTCATTCTGGTTTAATATTGATCTCAAATGAATTTTCTTTAGTTCTGACAAAGATTTTTTTAACAGATTTTTGGTCTCCCTCAATTTCAAAATCAATGGTATCTACAACTCTATTTGCAATCTTCTTGGTCATTGCAGAATTTAACCTGAAACTCTTTTCTCCTGAATCCAGATCGGTAACTTTTGACTGGTATTCAGCCTTGTAATATTGATAATAGGGAGCGATAAAATCCTGTAAATATCTCCTGAAACCATCAAAAACCATATGAACAGGGAAAGTATCTTGAATGGTAACTGTGCTGTAATCACCAAAAAATACCTTAAAAGCGCTTTGATAAAAATAATAGAGCAATGAGCTCTTATCCCCGCTAAATGAAGTAAAATATAAAGTTGTTCCATCATTAACAAAGTAAGCAAAGGCTTTTGTAGTATTACAATAAATATAGGTCTGGTTAAAAGCATCGGTAAAGATCTCCCATTCAGTTTCTTCTGAACTATCCTTTGTGGAAGTCACTTTAAAGGCCATACCCGGGATCAGGTTAAATGCCTTGCTCAGGATCTTGTTGGTTTTTACATCACTGATAAATTCTCCTTCCTGCGGATACTTAAAGTTTTCAAAATTATTTTGATCTTTTTGATGACTGATATAATAGCTCAAAGGATATTTCAGGGTCTTTGAACCCACATAAGGGGTAGCCTGGAGTTGAAAATGCAGATGAGGCTGAGGGGATCTTCCCGAATTTCCCATATTGGCGATTTGTTCTCCTTTTTTAACAGAATCACCAATCTTTACTTTAAAAGAATCCTTCTTTAAATGGCTTAGCTGTGAATAGAGATAATCAGTATGCTCAATAACAATGGTATTTCCCCAGTTTTGTTCCATATTGACCTCTCCCGGATTATTATCTTCAACTCCATCAATAATATTGACAATTTTCCCATCGGCAGGAGCCACTACAGGGGCGTTGTAACAATAATAATCAGTTAAAAAATAACCATCATCCTTAAAGGTTTTTTGCTGCTGACCTTCTATCACAAAATCCCAGGCATCTTTCCAGTCTCCTTTATGGGTGTGCTTACCATTTTGGCCTTGCCAGACTTTCCATTTCCCGAAAAAAGGTAGTCCGATCTTTAGATAAAGCATATTTCTGCCAAAACGTTCAAAATAATTGTTGTAATTGTATAAATTTTCTTCCGGGGAATAGGATTGATATACCACCTTTGGGAAGATATTTTGTTTGTGGGTAAAATTCAGTACATAAATAATCAGAACGGTCATCAGCATAAAGGGCAGTGCAAATACAGGAAGCCCGAATACCCCCAAGAAACCACTTAATCCTGTGATCAGCAAACCGAGAACAGGGGTGAGGATAATCACTGCAAGTTGTATATTTCTTTTCGGAACAAAGTAAAAAGCACCAATGGCAATAGCAAAAAGGATAAAATTAAATCCAATATATCCATATTGAAGGTTCTGAATATTTTCCCCCACCAGAATGAAATACAAGTATCCGGTCAAATATCCCAAAAGAGATAAGGAAAACGAAATTCTCGAAGCGATCAAAAGCCCGGCAGAGATTAACAACCCTGAAATCCAGTTCGATTGAAATACAATAGCAGCCAGCGATTTAAAATAACCTGTAATGATATTTGGTATAGGGAGATTTTCGAATTTATTGTAAAAATCGAGTAGATCAGTGCCTCCCAATTTATAGAGTTTATTCAAAAAGAAAATATTTCCTTCATCAACTTCCAGATTACTGTAACTGTTCATTACATAAAAGGTAAACCAGATGGCAATAATAAAGGGAAAAGCCAGAAAAGGGAGTTGAAATCTTGCCATAAGATTGGCTATTCCAACGGAGAGTAGGAGTGTAAATATATTGATGGCAAAGAAAACAAAGATAAAAGGTAAATTGGTTTTAAAGAATACCGAGAGTCCTAAAATTACCAGCAAGGAGTTGATCCCGAACAGGCCATCTTGAATGGTCTGTTTGTGAAATCCGAGTTTATAAGCCAGAAAGTTGGTAAAAATAACCCCCAGTAAGCCCCAAAGACCTACTCCCGGAATCAATAAAGTTGCCAGAATTATGAGCAGAGCAAACACTTTATTTTTCGAAAAAAATATTTGAGAATAGCTGTATAGAATGCTATCGATTATAAAATTACGATTTTCGTTCCTGGCAGTCATCAAGTTAAATTATATGTATTAAAGATCGAAATCATTTAAATAATCAGGGGTTCTTTCAGGTTCACTTACATATTCTTTACTTTCGCTTTCTCTGACGATATGAGGTTGGCCTTCAGGATCGATCATTACAACTCGAGGCCGAAGTGTGATAAACTGCATCCATTGGGTCATGTTGTAAGCGCCAACTCTGTGGACCACCACATGATCTCCTTTGTTCAATGGGGGCAGATTGATACTTTCCCTGATCACATCAATATTCATACACAAAGGACCGTACATTACAGTATCTTCCGTGTACAAACTACACTCCTGAGCAGGAGAAATTATATGGTTGTACCAGAAAGAGGTAAATAGCGTATTCACTCCAAAATCCATGATCATTGATCTTCTTCCGTCGGATAATCTTTTATTGGCAAGAACAGTTCCTAACAGGGATCCGGCATCATCGATCAATGCCCGTCCTGTTTCCAGTATCAGTAAGGGCAAATCTTCTGTGCTAAAACCAGCATTTAACAAGGCATTGGTAATAGTGTCAGCATAATCACTAAAAGAAGGCGCCAGATCAGGGCCGCTCAGATAAGAGCCTTTCAAAGTATTTTTTGAAGCAAAACCACCTCCCATATCGATATACTGAATATCGTGTTTGAATTTGTTTTTTACATTTAAGGCAAGATCGGCCAGTTTTGAGGCGGCAACCCCATAAGCATTGGGATCTAAAATAAAAGTTCCGATATGGGTATGAAATCCGATCAGATCAAGATTTTTTGAGTAAAAGATCTTATTGATTGCTGCCCAGGCCTGTCCGTTCTCGTAATTAAATCCAAAACGATCCCACAAAGGTTTAATAGCGGTATCCATATTAACCCGGATGGCTACTTTGGCTCTTTTGTTAAGTTCTTCTGAGATGGAGATCAGCGAATACAATTCGTCAAAATGATCGATATGAACGGGAGAATTATTTTCAATGGCAGTTCTCAGGTCCTCATCCGATTTATCGGGTCCGTTAAAAATGATCTTATCACCGGGAACTCCGTTATCGAGTGCTTTTTGATATTCAAAACCCGAAACCACTTCGGCCCACGAGCCCTCCTGATGGAAAACCTTGCAAACCGCTTCGATATAATTGGTTTTGTATGACCAGGCAAACTGAACATTAGGATAGCGTGTGGAGAAGGCATGATAAGCTTCCTGAAAGGTGTTTCTTATGGTTTGTTCGTTGATTACAAACAAAGGTGAACCGTATTGTTCTATCAGATCCTTTACCTGATTTCCGGCTATATGGGTTACAGGTTTTAGCGAATTTAATTCACCAAATTTACTGGTAATACCAGTATTGATCTGCTTTATTATCGGACTTTCATATTTTAGTTTACTCATTT
Source organism: Flavobacteriaceae bacterium (assembly GCA_024762795.1). Lineage (GTDB taxonomy): Bacteria > Bacteroidota > Bacteroidia > Flavobacteriales > Flavobacteriaceae > Namhaeicola. Next base: position 57,191 of record JANTGS010000009.1, read on the forward strand.
TTTAGTGTTTTGAATTATACTTCACCATGTATTGACATTTTTTCATATTTATCGAGATCGCAAACAAGATCATACGAATAACGAATGAACATTTTGCCAATATCGTATTTTTTTAGAGGTTTTACCTCTTCATTCATCAGATGTCTTACCAGCATATCCGGATGGTTTTGTCCGCAACCTATGGCGAGATAAATCCAGGC